>JASEGY010000092.1 GCA_030019105.1 bacterium
AACCTACAACCTACAACTAAAAGGCAACCCCAAAATCTTTTTCTTAACTACTATATTTAGTCAAACACCAGTGGCCGAAACGATGAACAATGCCGCTTTCTTCAACTGTGAACCGTGAACCTTGAACCCGTGAACGGTTACCGTAGGAGCGGATGAGCGCTCGAAAAGGACTACGAGAATAATATGGCCAGATTTTTTAATACCGCCAGTCCTTGTCAACCGGTCCCGTGTGATCGGAAACCAGGTTTCTTTAAGAAACCTGGTTTCTATCGCCCTGGTTTTGGGATAGGCACTAAATAAAGGAGGAGGAACGATGCTTAAGAAATCATTTGTCGGGTTAGCCTTAGCGATTCTACTCCCGCTTGCTATCGGCTGTGGTAGAGGAAATATTGTTGGTGGACTGCATCAGGAAGGGAAGTCAAATGATGTAGAGGTCTTAGTTGCTGATGGACAGGCAGCCCTGGATCGAGGCGATTACGAGGAAGCCAGGGAGTACTTTGGAAAGGCTAAGAACCTGGATGCTAATAACTGGAAGGCCAGGTATGGACATGCCGTCGCCTATATGCAAACATCTGAAGTCAGTATGGTGAAATTGTTAACCACCGTAACTAAGCAATCTGCAACAGGACGACAAGGGATCAGTCGCAAGTCGCCGGCTAAAACCGGTAACAATGGAGATTTTATAGAAGAGCTTCTGGATAAATTAGACGTCTTGAAAGATGTGGTGGAAGTTATTATCGTTGATTTAAGCCCGATTGGTCAGGCCTTACTCAATGAAGAGATTACACGTGAAGAGGCAGAGGCAAGAATAGGGGCCACACTGGGAGACATAGAACTTAATTTAACTGTTTGTCACTTTCTATACGGTATACTTATTGTACTTGACAGTGATGATAATGACCATGTAGGAACAGGCGGAGATGTTTTTGAAATCAATAGAGAGACACTATGGGTTGAGTACCGTTCTGAATCAGGTGGCCCAGGTAAAGTAAAGGAGGTCGCAGATGAAGGACTTGGTGAAATAGACCGCGCCGTTGATTATTTGGAACTGGCCGTAAAAGATACACTTTTAACAGATCATGATATAAAGGATATCAGAGATTTATTAGATGAGGCCAGAGATAGTATCGATCACGATGTGTGGACAGAGGCAGCGATTCAAGAAGTAGTAGATTACATTAATGGTTTATAGGCCTTGTTCATCGTTTGGGCCAATAGCGCACCTTCCCGAAAGCTTCAAGCTTTCGGGAAGGTGAGGTTGCAAGTTGCAAGTCTAACTGGCCGAAACGATGAACAACGCCGGTTTATAGGAGGGGGAAATGAAGAAGAATTACCTTTTGTTGGCCGGGTTATTACTGTTTCTCCTTTGGAATGTTGCTTTGGCTTCGGAAGAGGAGGGCTTTATTCCAGGGGGACTACGTCCATTAGGAATGGGCGGAGCATTTGCAGCGGTCGGGGATGATCAAAATGCCTTCCTGTATAATCCTGCGGGGCTGACTCAGATATCAAGATCAAGATTCTCTATAGGCGAGACTACCTTTGGTTTAAACCAGGATACCCTGGATATATTAGATTTCCTCCAGGATAATAGAGATGATCTGGAAAACTACAATGACTTGGAAGAGGCTCGTCAGGAGGAATTGACTCAAGAGATTGTCGATAAGATAGCCGGCTTAAATGGATCGATAAAGGAAGGAATCCCGTTGAACTTCAGCTATATAAGACCTGATTTCGCCTTTGGGTTTTTAAACCGGGGAGACCTTAATGTAAAGGTGTCAACCGGTATCATTGTCCCCAGGTTACATGTTACAGTGATGGAAGATGTTTTGTTTTTAGCCTCTGCAGCCAGGAAGATGAAGGTTCCTATTGGAGATTTATCTTCAGGGGCAAGCCTGAAGTATCTTATGCGATGGAAAATGGATGAAGATCGAACAGTGGTAGAATTGGGCGCTGAGGATTTTGAGCCTGAGCTATTAAGCGGGGATAGTTTTGGCCTTGATCTTGGCACTTTATGGAAGATAAATAACCAGGCTTCAGTAGGGTTAACCATCCATGATATCTTAGCGACCAAAATAAAATATAAAGATTTGTTGGATAATAATGCCTCCGCGGACTCAACTAAGATAAAGGCTAATGTTCGGCTTGGCGGAGCGTATAAACCAGGATGGAGGTGGATGCCGGCCTTTATGGATTTAGTTTTGGCGGCGGATATTAATCACCTGATTGATGGTGATTACACATTCTTTAAAAAGGTTCACCTTGGCAGCGAAGTTCGATTTTGGAAGCTGTTAGGGGTAAGAGGGGGCTTTTACCAGGGTTATCCCAGTTTTGGTTTAGGATTAAGATTAGCCTTCTTTAACCTTGACTATGCCTTTCATGGTGAAGAATTGGGTGAATATGCCGGCCAGGTCCCGGAATGGAATCATCTGCTCCAGGTGGGGCTAAGATTTTGAGCGCAATTGGTAGCATAATTTTAGCACCGGCAGGCAGGTGCCGTGTTGTAATAGTCAGGTGATGGAAGCAGGAGGGAGGCGGCAAATGATCCAATCATTTCTGGCCAGGGATGAGGGCAAGACGCTGGAGTTCAAGGAAGACTGTCGGTCTCTTCGTCAGATTGTCCGAACTGCCGTTGCTTTTGCCAATACAGCCGGGGGTAATATTGTCATCGGCGTGCGTGACCGAACTAAAGATGTAATAGGACTTACGCATGCGCTGGACGACGAAGAACGACTCGCCAGCGCCTTTGTGGACAGCATTTACCCTCTTTTCGTTCCTGACATTCAGATTCATGCCTGGCGTGACCGCGAACTCATTGTTGTCTCTGTCCCGCATGCAGTGGGGCCCTATTATCTTCGGTCGGAAGGCCCGGAAGCGGGCGTGTATGTTCGGTTGGGTTCTACAAACCGGTGGGCAGGGCCGGAGATAATTGCCGAAATTAGGCGACTGGCACGTAATACCTTCTTTGATGAACAGCCCCGCCCGAAAATCAACTCGGAAGCAATCGACTTCCGTGCTGCTTCCGAGTTCTTTAAGGCGGTGTCTCGATCCCTTACTCCTCCTAAGCGGAAATCATTGGGGCTTATTGTGGAACACGGAGGCCGTGATATTCCGACTCAGGGCGCTGTTCTCCTTTTCGGCAAGGACCGGCGAGGTTTATTTCCTGATGCCGCTATTCGGTGTGCGCGATTCCTGGGAATAGATACAGTACGTTTTATAGACCAGACAGAGATAGACGAATATCTTCCTAAATCTGTCGAAAGCGTTATTTCCTTTATTGAGCGGCATACCTGTAACGGAATTGAGATCGGACGGGTGCAAGGGCGACAACGCCCGGAGTATTCTCCGCAAGTCGTGCGAGAAGCCATTATTAACGCAATTGTGCACACTGACTACTCGATCGGGGGCACTGGACTGAAAGTAGCCATTTTTGACGACCGCATTGAGATTACGAATCCGGGATGTTTACCTTTCGGCTTAACTCTCGAAGCGGCTCTTTCCGGGGTTTCTCGTCTGCGAAACAGGGTCATCGGTCACACTTTTCGGGAATTAGGGCTTATCGAGCAGTGGGGCTCAGGCATCGGCAGGATGCTGGCGGTCTGTGCTGAAGCAGGTCTTGTGCCTCCAAGGTTTGAAGAAATCGGCACAAATTTCCGGGTTACGCTCTTTAGTAATCAAGCTTCCGTTCCCGCACGACCGGAATGGTACACTCTGCTCCTTAAACATCTTGCCTGGGAAGGTCAAATATCCACACGCCAGGCCGCCGGAATCTGGAACACCTCCGACCGGACTGCGAGAACCCGTTTGCAAAAGCTTGTCACCGAAGGCGTGCTTGCCGCCGTGGGAACAAGTCCTAAAGACCCTCGTAAAACTTATGTCCTCAAGGAGGGCAGACATAGCTAACACTTCAAAAGGAGGAATCGAAAGATTGACAGAAAAGTTCAAATTTGATGACAAAGGACTTATCCCGGCCATAATTCAGGATGTAGAGTCGGATGAAGTCCTCATGCTGGCCTATATGAACAAAGAATCACTGGAGAAGACTATAGAGACAGGGAAGACCAATTTCTGGAGTCGTTCGCGGGATAAATTCTGGCTGAAAGGCGAAACCTCAGGGCATTACCAGTTTGTTAAGGAAATCTATTATGATTGTGACTATGATACTCTTTTGATTAAGGTTGACCAAAAAGGGGTGGCCTGTCATACTGGTGAACGATCTTGTTTCTACCGGTCTCTTTCTGAAGGGAAGCTTGAGTTGCCTGATAGCGCTAAGATTATAAAAGAATTAGCTGAGGTTATTCGGGAACGGAAGGTCAATCCCAAAAATGGTTCTTATACCTCACATCTTCTTAAAGAGGGACAGGATAAGATTATTCAAAAGATCATCGAAGAAGCAGGCGAGCTTTTAATTGAAGCAAAAAATAAACATCAGGAAAGAATTGTGTCTGAGATGGCTGATCTCTGGTATCACTGCCTTGTCCTCTTAACATATCATGATATTGAATTATCTGATCTTTTCAAGGAGTTGACTAATCGGCGACGAAACCGTAAAAAAGGTGAGAAGGCGGAACACCAGAATAATAGCAATCATAAAGATGAAAAGTCGGAGTCTGCTAATCATCCTATTTGGTGGGAGTAAGGAGCTAAACATGATTATTGCTAAAGAAAATGCTGCATTTGTTGTGAAGGAATACATTTCGGAAATACACCAATTGTACTCTGAGATAAGCAGTTGGCTTGAAGGTGAACAGCTCACTATTCAAGAAGAGGAAATTGAAATCAATGAGGAGGCACCTGGACGCTACAACGCCCCAAGGCTTTTGATACGTGATCCAAGGGGGAACCAAATTGCAGATATAAAACCTATTGGCGCCTGGATAATCGGGGCCAAAGGCGGGATCGATATTGTTGGGTTACTTGACAAGGAAGCGGTGGTTTATATGGAAGAAAGTCCCCAATTCTTCACTACGATTTCAGTGGGGGGAGAAGAGATAGAAGAACGTAGTTCAAAACCCCTCTTCAGGGGGGTAGAACGTCCGGGCTGGTATTGGATCGAAGACAAACGGCGAAGCAAAGCGCATCTTTTGGACAAGGAACTTTTCTTAGACCTGCTCACAGAGGTGTCAGATTATGAATTCCACTAATCCATTGGACCCGATATGGCAGGCTTATCAAGTTACCAGGGACTGCCTCAAGATTGCTCAAAAAATGGTCAAGAAGGAAAATTATGAACTACTTAACCGTACCCAATTTATTAATGCTTCTCAAGAGAAGGCTATAGGTTGGATCACGAGAAGTCATGATGAGTCGGACGACTTTGTAATTCTTTCGCTTTGGGCAAAATTTGAACGGTTCATCATTGATTACATCCAGGCGAAGGGTCGCAAAATACTTGAGGAATCCCCTGTTTTATTTTCACAAAGGTTTTACGAAAGGCTTGAGAAAGAAGTGGAGTATTGGAAAATAGACGATATCTTGGTATCTTCTTCAAATTCATTGGTACAAGGGAAAACTTAAATAATCTCTCGCAAAGACGCAAAGGCGCAAAGAATAAAAGAATATAAGCTCTTAGCGACTTTGCGGCTTTGCGAGAGATAAAAAACGGGCTGGGCTATACCATGACTTTTGAAGAGGATACATATCTTGGATGTCTTCAAGGGAACTATTGATTCACGTCTCATTGGGAATGCTAAACAAATCAAAGACTATCGTGATTGGGTAGCACATAGAAACATAAAGCAAGACTCTCCTCCCAAAGTTTATCCAAAAGTTGCTTACGAAATATTGTCACAAATTATGACGCAAATTCAAACTTAAAAAGGCACAAGGAGCAAAGGCGAGGTGAATATTGAAGGATAACATTTTTGAGAAGGCAAGATTAGCTGCGCAAGCCACAGCCTCAAAGAAAGCAGAAGATATAGTCATCCTGAATGTGGGAGAGATCAGCTCTTTTACTGACTATCTTGTTATCTGTAGCGGGAGATCAAAGATTCAGGTTCAGGCGATTGCTGATGCGGTGGAAGAGCAACTGGCTGAAGCAGAATTTAAGATAGATCATCGTGAAGGTTATAAAGAATCAGCCTGGATCCTTCTTGATTATGGGGATGTAATTGTCAACATATTTCACTATGAAGCACGGGAGTTCTACCAGTTGGAAGAATTATGGGCTGAGTAGGTAAATGGAAAATGGGAAATTAGGAAAGGGGAAGTATCTTGATTTACTTCCTATTTCCCATTTCTTACTTCCTATTTTTTAATTGGTGGAGGCGGTGGGAATCGAACCCACGACCTCATCCACGCCAAGGATGCGTTCTCCCCCTGAACTACGCCCCCCAATTTAAAATGGGAAATGGGAAATTAGAAAATGGGAAGTATCTTGCTTTACTTCCTATTTTCCATTTCTTACTTCCTATTTTTATAATGGATTGGAGCGGGAGAAGGGATTTGAACCCTCGACTTTAACCTTGGCAAGGTTACACTCTACCACTGAGTTACTCCCGCTCTTACTTAAGAACAGTATACATGCTAAACCTGAGATTGTCAAGGGAAAAATTACGGGAGATTGACGAATTTGAGCCACTTTCCACTTTCTGAGATAGACCCATCCTGGTTGGCTATGTTGAAGAGCCGGCTTAGAGATTACGATTTTCAGGAAGAGGCCATGGCCTCAAGGCTGGATATCCCTAATATTTATACCCTTAAACTCCTGGATATCCCTCTTTATCTTCATCGCTTGCGGGAGCTGTCTCCTGAAAATATCCTAATCAGGCTCTTTTTTTTAGAAGATGAATTAGAGGCTAAGGCCATCGAGCAGGTATTTACTCCCCCGGAGCTTGAAATACTGCAAAAGATAAACTTGCTTCAGATAAATGAGGCGACTCAGCGGATTAAATCACAGGTAAAGATTTACCCCTACCAGGGGTATTATTTCGCCTCGGATGTCCAATTCTTCCCTGAAGAAAAAGTGAAGGATGCGGAATTAGTTTATTATATTGGTTCGGATTCGATTGATCTGGCCTCCTCAACGGTGAGGAGAGAAGTCTATTCTACCCTTGATTTGTGTACTGGCACCGGTATTCAGGCCATTCTGGCGGCTAAACACAGCCAAAAGGTAACCGGCGTGGATATAAATCCGCGGGCGGTCAATTTTGCCCGATTTAATGCCCTACTCAATCAGGTGGATAATGTTTCTTTTGTTGGGGGGTATCTATACGAGCCGGTGGGAGATGAGAGATTCGATCTCATTCTGGCTAACCCCCCCTTTGTTCCTTCTCCTTACGAAGGAGAGGATGAGGTCTTTTATCGTGATGGGGGAAAGAAGGGACTGGATATTCTGGGCGAGATCGCGGCCGGGCTGCCGCATCATCTAAAAGAAGAGGGCTACTGCCAGATAATTACCCTCTTTGCCCGAACTTCGGATCACTCTCAGGAAGAATTTCTCAAATACTGGCTTAATAACGGCCCCTACCAGACCTCCCTCCTCTTGCTCGACACCTATTCTATCTATCAAATAGCCTCTTCCAACACCTTTACCCTGGCCTTGGAAAAAGATTATCACACTTATAAGAAAGAAATTACCAGGTGGATTGAGAGCTTTGTTAATCAGGGAATAGAAGCAATAGACTACACCTTGATAAATGTGCTGCCTGGCCATGCCTTTAGCTTCACCAGATGGAAGTAAGTAGTACAGCTCGGCGGAAATGTCTCCATGGTCTTTCCCCTCGTCCCCACGCTCTGCGTGGGATGCAGACTGTGACGCTCTGCGTCACATATCCACGACGCAGAGCGTCCCGGCTGGGGTTCCCACGCAGAGCGTGGGAACCAGAGAAACCAGGGAACAACTTCCGCCAACGTGTAGTAGTCCGGATGTCAGCGCATGGTAAGTTTGGGAAGCTTTGTTGCCAATTATCTATACTCAGATTTTTCAGGTTCGAAGAAACGTGAATCAAAAAAATCGGGACGGTTCAAAAATCGTCCATTTTCTTGTGAAACCTTGCGTTCTTTCTGGAGTTTAGGCTTTAGCCTTTCATAACTAATGAAATCCTAAAGGATTAACTCCGGAAAGTTAATGATAATTTTTAGCCGCAAGCTTTCACAGTAAGGTGAACCATCCCAAAAAATCGAACCTTGAAACCTAAGCGGTGATTACTTTCTGAGCCTGCTCCACAAAATATGGTGTATTCCTTGCGTCGGGGCACTACACATTATGTAGTATGATTGCTCCATAGATATACAGCATGTAGCAGGGGGCGAGTTGGATAAGAAGCATTTTCTTGAGGCATAAAAATTTAGGAAAAAAACTTAAAGCTTTACTTGACATATTTCCGAAAAAGTGATATATTGACCCCAGATAGATAAACATGCCGCAGGCGATGTATAGCTAAGTATCGGTAAGCAGGATGGTTATCTGTTATGGCCTGTCACTTGCCGGTCGGATTTTATCGGTGGTAATTAGTTTCGAGGAACACACAACTCGAAACTCGATCCCCTAAACTTGTTATGGTTAAGGTTACCCGGTTTAACGGAAGCCAATTTTATATCAGCGCCCACCAACTTGAGACATTAGAAGCCACTCCAGATACAGTTATTACCCTTCTCTCCGGCAGAAAATACATTGTAGTTGAAAGCATAGATGAAATTATTGACAGGATTGTAGAGTACAGGCGAAGACTGGTCTTATGGGGAAATGAAGATGAAAACCCACCTGTTGAGGACAAAGAATATGCTGAGGAGTGAAGGGTTCCAGGTTCAGGGTTCCAGGTTCACGGTTCGAAGAGCGTAAGGCGACCAACCGTGAACCTTGAACCGGGAACCTGACAACCTGATCACCGATTACCTGTCACGAACCACGATGCACGAATAACGGAGCAGGAGGTAACCATTTATGGATATAGCGACTATAGGCGGTCTGGTTCTTTGTGTCGCGATGATCCTGCTGGGTATTCTGTTGGGGGGGAGTCTCTCGCAGTTTATCGATTACCCTTCAATGGCCATTGTTGTGGGCGGAACTATCGGGGCCGTCGCGATATCCTTCCCAATGCCTGTCTTGATTAATCTAATCTCCGTGACGATGAAGGCGGTCTTTGTTTATAGTTCCAATCCAGGCGAGCTTATTAAGACCTTTGTTGCCTTTGCGGAGAAAGCCAGACGGGATGGTCTGCTGGCCCTGGAAAGCGATGTCGGGAATCTAACCGATCCCTTTATGAAAAAGGGGTTGCAGTTAGTAGTTGATGGAACCGATCCGGCGGTGATCAAAACGGTTATGGAAACAGAACTGGCCAGTATGCAGTCCAGACATGCTGCCGGTGTAACCACATACAAGCTATTTGGCTCCCTGGCCCCGGCTTTTGGGATGATTGGGACCCTGATCGGACTGATCAACATGTTGGCTTCTATGGATGATCCATCAGCTATCGGGCCGTCTATGGCCGTCGCCTTGATTACTACTATGTATGGCTCGATGATGGCCAATATGTTTTGTATCCCCATGGGGAACAAAGTTGCTGTTTATAGCGCGATGGAATCATCAGACCGGATCTTGATGATAGAAGGCATGATGGGTATCCAGGCCGGGGATAACCCCAGGGTATTGGAGGAGAAGCTGAAATCTTTCCTTGGTCCGAAGGAACGCGGGGAAGAAAGATAATAAAGGGGATGAGATAAGTGGCTTTAACTAAATGCAAAAAATGCGGGGCCAATGTGGAGTATGAAGAAGGCAGTTCTGTCCCTGAGTATATGGCTACTTATGGAGATATGGTTACCCTCCTGCTTTGTTTCTTCGTTCTCCTTGTCTCTATGGCTACCTTTGATAAGGTCAAGCTAAATATTGTCCTTTCTTCTTTTCGGGGCGCTTTGGGTGTTCTGGAACAGGGGCCATCCATTCAAAAATCCAAATTGCTTTCGATGGGTGTGGGTACCCAGCAGTTATCCAAGGGGATACCAATTATGGCTACGGGAAGAGAAGCCGAGAAAGGAAGGAAAGAAAAGCAAAGTCTTCAGGCCAGGGCAGCTATGGTGATGGGTGAAGAGATGAAGCGGGGGTTAGTGAAATTCCGCCATGACGAGCGTGGAGAAATAGTGCAGCTTACTGATAAGACCCTCTTTGCGCCAGGAGAATTCCAACTCAAACCCTCAGCCAGGCCTATCCTTGATAAGCTGGCCATTTTACTTGAATCCATTCCCAATGAGATAGTGGTCGAAGGACATACTGACAACCGGCCTATTCATACCAAAGAAATCCCATCTAACTGGTATCTTTCTGCTATGCGGGCCACCAATGTCCTTGATTATCTGGAGGCCAAAGAGGATATTGGTTCTAAACGGCTTTCTGTAGCTGCTTACGGCGAGCACAAGCCGATAGTGCCGAATGATTCCCTTGTCAACAGGGCGATAAACAGGCGGGTTGATATAGTCATCAGGAGGGAGGAAGTAGGACACGAGGATCCTCTGATGGACTAATACGATTTCGGATTGCGGATTTCGGATTGCGGAATAAAGGGCATTGATTATCGTTCCGGGGCATCGTTTCAAATTGTCCCAATAGCAGCTTTACACTTTTGAAGCGGAGTTGCTTGTCCGAGTTTAAATT
>JASEGY010000930.1 GCA_030019105.1 bacterium
CTAAGCTTAAAAAATAGACAAAACCGATAGCGCCCTGTCGAAATCCACGTTAGATGAAAAGATACAAGATTTTTATATATCAGATGGATATGTTTACTTAACACTGGGTAAAAATGGATTGTATGTTGTAGATGTTAATGATACAACTAATCCTGTAATTCGAGGGAAATTAAAGACAGGTGGATTTGCAGAAGGACTTTGTGTTTCTAATAACCATGCTTACATAACTGATGTTTCAGGTTTAAAGATAGCCTATGTAGAAAATCCCTCTAAACCTTTTCTTGTCGGAAGATTGGGAATTCCTGGATGGCCAAAGGATATTTGGGTATCAAACAAATATGCTTATGTGGTAGATGTAGTCGGACTGAAGGTGCTTGATGTAAGTAATCCGGCCAAGCCAATCTTGAAAGGATATCTATCTAATCCAGGTTGGATAACCACTAAAATATGGCTAAGAGACAATTATGCCTATGTGGCTGATGAGGCTAATGGATTAAAGATAATTGATATAAGTAATCCATCATCTCCTGCTTTAAATGGGAGTTTGGATACAGATGGTGGGGTATGGGATGTCTATGTTGAAGGTAATTATACTATTACTTCGCAACATTTGCGTTGCCTGCGAGAATGTTACGATTTTGGT
>JASEGY010000931.1 GCA_030019105.1 bacterium
ATCAAGATAGATACTGGGCTTATTTTGATGAAGCCTGGAAGAAGATTATCGAGCGGTTCTTCCCCCAGCTTTTGTGCTTTTTTGTTCCCAAGCTTTATAAAGATGTGGACTTCTCAAAGGGATTCGACTTCCTGGATAAAGAGATGAAAGTATCCTCTTCAAATTTAATGGTAAGTAAAAAGGTGGTAATCGACAATGCAAGATTTCTTTATACTGGACAGGACATCTGCCAACTTAATTTGAGGGGGTGTCCCAAGTTACCATAACTTTTGAAGAGGATACGATGAAACAGTTGTCTAAAGAGAGCGTAAAAGGGGCGAAATATGTTGACAAGCTGGTCAGGATTTATCTCAAGAATGGCGGGGAACAATGGATTCTGGTTCATATAGAAGTTCAAGGAAGTGCAAAAAAAGAGTTTTCACTTCGGATGTTTAGATATTTCTATCGGATATTCGACACGCATGGCCGGAGGATAGTGAGCATAGCCATATTGACCGCTTTAAAGAAAGGCGCAGCAAAGGGAAAATACAAGCTCAAAGCCTATGATAGTGGGGTAGAATTTCAATATCTTTCTTTCAGACTGATGGGTTATACTATTACCCCGCAACATTTGCGTTGTCCGCGAGAATGTTACGATTGC
>JASEGY010000932.1 GCA_030019105.1 bacterium
AAATCAGGGGCTCATCCAGGAAGACCTTTTACCAAACCCCCGTGGAATTAATTGGGCCTCCAGGAGCAACTCGTCGAGCGCGTTCACGTCATGCAGTTGGGCCGCAGAAATACTGATAAAACAGGGGATATTCCCTTTCAGGTCGATCAGGGTGTGCAGCTTGATGCCCGCTTTTCTTTTCCTGAACTTGGCCCAGGGAAACAACGAAAGACAAAGATCGATCGTCGTTGAGTCGAACGCGTAAGCCGTCTGATCCAGCTCGACGCAAAATTCGTCGTCCCGGTAAAGTTTCCGGGCTTCTTGAATGAGCACCTGAGCAAAGTCGGCATAAATCCGCCAATCTCTTTTTTCGTTGGCCTTGGCCAACGTATTGCGCGAGACCGGGCCGTGAAAACCCGCGTGATATAATTTGAGACGCATCGCCCGCAAACAGGTTTCAATGTCGCGGAGACTTTCCCGATACGTCAGTTGCGCAAAAGCCAGACAAAGAAATTGGGTGAAGCACGAAAAGGCGCGAACGCGATAATCGCCGCGGTAACGGTGAACGCATCGGTCGAATTCGCGCCTGGGAAAAAAATCCAAGAGTTGAGAAAAAACGATCCGCCCGGTATGCATCGGCCAGCCCTCCCCATGTTGA
>JASEGY010000933.1 GCA_030019105.1 bacterium
TTTCGGCCATTTTGTAGGGTGGGGGGAGCGTAGCGAAACCCACCAACCACCAATATGGTGGGTTCCACTCCGTTTCACCCACCCTACATTGTTCGTGAATGGCCGAAACGATGAACAAGGCCGAAAGACACAACAACCTTGAACGTTGAACCAGGAACCTGTGAACGGTTACTACTCCTCATACCATTTCCCTGGGTTGTCCCGGTCCACAGGCACGGTAATACTCAATCACACGCTCCAGAAGTCCCCTCAGATTAACCTTAGGGGAATATCCGATTAGATTTCTGATCTTAGTTAAATCCGGTACGCGTCTGATCATATCCTCAAAGCCATACTCATAGGCATCATCGTAAGGGATATACTCTATTGAGGAGGGGCTTCCGGTTAATTCCTTAACCAGATGAGCCAGACCTTCTATGCTTATTTCTTCGTCATTGCCGATATTGAATATCTCTCCTTCAGCTTCCGGTTTATGGACCAGAGTGATAAGGGCGTTCACCACATCACCCACATAACCGAAACACCGTTTCTGTTTACCCGTGCCATATACAGTTATTGGTTGTTCTGTCAGAGCCTGCTGGACAAATCTGGGAATAACCATCCCGTATCTTCCCCGCTGCCGGGGGCCACAGGTAT
>JASEGY010000934.1 GCA_030019105.1 bacterium
CTGAACTCCAAAGGATAGCCAACCCCAAAATCTTTTTCTTAACCACTATAGATTATGAACCGTCCCACCTTGTCTCGCCCTTACAGGGCTACTTGGTTTTATATGATCCTAACCCAGGGCGGTGCCCCACTGCCATTAAGTTAAGGATAAGTTTCCGGTATACAGCTACTTAGCAACCCCGTAGGTTTCTTGAAGAAACCTGGTTTCTGTACCACAAGGATTTATTATGGAATTTAAAGTAATTGATTTGAGCCTTCCCCTCTCGCCGGTAGGGCCGGAGCATGATCAACCACGAATTTCGTATACTGACCATAAGAAGGGGGCCTTTTGGCTCGGTCTGGCCGGTTTATTATATAAAGGAAGCCATATCCCGGACCACATAAAGAGCCTCTTTCTTTACCTTACAGGCAGATACAGGATAAGGGCCAAAGAGTGGCCCGATGGCCTGGGTCTGGCCTGGGAAGAGATAAAGATGGACACCCATGCCGGAACCCATCTTGATGCACCCTATCATTTCGGCCCCACCTCAGAGGGAAGAGAGGCCAAAAGGATCGATGAGATTCCTCTTAAATGGTGTTTTTCAGACGGCGTAGTTTTGGATATGAGACATAAAGAGGCCGGTTCTTTTATTGGT
>JASEGY010000935.1 GCA_030019105.1 bacterium
ATGTTTGCATATGCTAATCATATTATCCTTTTCTTACCTCACCCGAATCAGACTATCAGGCGGGTATCCATCTCACGATTTCCACCCCGACCGTTAAGGTCTTCGGTACATTATTGAAAGGGCTTCACATCTGCATGGATACACCATACACGCATGCCTCTCTAAGATACCAGTGGTGAAACACTGGGGTTAATCAATAGCTGCAACCTATTGCTAAACAATAACTAAAGCGACTTCGTGTCGCCACTAACGATTGATCTCACCTGCCCCGCTCCTGCGGGGTCGGCTGCAGCAATTTGTTAGGCGAAGTTTTATTTTTAGCTAAGCTAAAGGCTTCCCCTGATTTCCTCAAGAGTAGTTTTAGCATTAGGTGCCATCTCAAAGAATTTGTTGAGTTTCTCGCAAGCATATTCGTCACAATAGGCACAATTCTTAAGGCTCTTCTCTTGTCCACACTTCCTCACTTCACAGACTTTGCAGTGACAAAAAAGTCTTTCACTCCCTGACAAACACCCATCACAGTTAATATGCTCTGGCGGGATGTCCATGTTGTACTGTTTAGACCACATTTCAGCAACTTTCTTTCTTTCATCATCGTCATCCTTTTGAGTTGCTAAAAATGCAGGGCATTCA
>JASEGY010000936.1 GCA_030019105.1 bacterium
GTGGTAATCCGTAGTATCCGTGTTATCCGTGTGCTATTAGATTTTCATAATCAAAATTGAGTACCAGAGGCTCCAAAGTCAAGTTTAATGGAGGTGGCAAATGACTGAAAGAGAAATACTTGTTAATGAAATTAACGTGCTTCCTGATTTCGTAGTAAGACAACTTTTAGATATAGTAGCGTATCGGAGTGGCAAAACTGAAGATATGGACATTTTAAAAAGATGAAATCAAGAAGAACCAGAAGATTTATAGCTGACTTATGGTCTATTGTCGAGAATTTGAGACAGGCGATCAGTTGGCTGGGATAACACAAAGGAAGGTGATAAATTATGTTAGCGCTTAAAGCAATTTATGAAAGCGGTAAAGTGATTTTTTTAGACCCCCAATTACCTGAAAGAAGATCTTTAGTTGTCGTAACATTCATGGATGAAGAAGAAGAGAGAAAAGAAATTCCCTCTGAAAAAACATTTTTAGTCTACAAAAATCCCCGATTGAGAAAGTTGCTCAGGTTTAAAAAGCAAGATAAGGATTTCCTCCAGAGTCTCCATAGAGCCCGGGAAAAAGCTTACCAGCAATTTATAATATTACCCCGCAACATTTGCGTTGTCCGCGAGAATGTTACGATTGCGG
>JASEGY010000937.1 GCA_030019105.1 bacterium
TCCGCAATCTGCAATCCAAAATTGGTTTGGTTGCGGCCAGAGGCCGCGCTATGCTCAGTGATATAGATAAAACAAGCAAGGAGTTGGCCAGGGCGAAGGAAGAGATGGAATGTTCTAACAAAGAGTTGGAGCAGTTTGCTTATGTGGTTTCGCACGACCTGCAGGAGCCTCTACGCTCGGTAGTGGGTTATTTGCAGCTTTTGGAACAGCGATACAAAGATATAATCGATGCGGACGCCGATAAATTTCTTTCACGGGCAGTAGCCGCCACAAAACGGATGCAGACGCTTATTAAAGACCTGCTGACATATTCCCGGGTGGGCACTCGTGGCAATCCCTTTGAGTCGGTTGACTGTGAGACCGTTTTTGCCCGGGCGGCGGCTAACCTGAAAGCGGCTATTAAAGAGAGCAGGGCGGTCGTAACTCACGACCCATTGCCGGAAGTAATGGCTGATACCGCCCAACTGACTCAATTGTTTCAGAATCTGATCAGCAACGCTGTCAAGTTCCGCCGGGAGGAAGCGCCGCGGGTGCATGTTTCAGCCAAATCGATATACGGTTTCACTGAATGCTTACGCCTCGAATGCCCATATGGTACAGCTTGTTTTCCCTGGCGCGAAGGCAACTCTCT
>JASEGY010000938.1 GCA_030019105.1 bacterium
GGCCAATAAATATGGCACGTTGAAAGCAAGCAAGATTTTGATTGAGATAGCTTCTAAGTCCCGCTTTGTCATAGTTATACCTCTCCATTACTTGACCAAGACTTGCAAACAGAAGTTGTCAAAACTACGCAAACCGATCTCACTTTGTTGCGATTGCTTAAACTTGCTAAGTTGCTGTAAGCTGATTCCTTCAGTTAGATGCTAAACAGATACTGTTGCAAGAAATGGTTGACAGTATATACAGTAATTCCTTTCTTCCGCATTTGTGTTATAAGTTCAGTATCGCCTTTGATATCATCATCACGGCTGACCATATATTTGACCTTGCCAACAATAGCAGTCTCTAATACGAAATCATCGTATGGATCTCGACAAAGTTTAAGATTTCCTGTGACTTCTACATGCACGGATTTGTGTGTTAACAAAGTAAGAAATTTCTCAATATGGGTATCTTCAAGTTGGTATTTATCTTTTATTCGTGGTCTTTGTAATACCCTGGCTACTTCTTCTAAAAGCGGGATTGATACAACTACCTGGAATTTTTCATCTAACCAAGCATCTTTTACTTTAGCAGGATAACCTTAGCGCGGCCTCTGGCCGCAACCAAACCAATTTTGGATTGCAGATTGC
>JASEGY010000939.1 GCA_030019105.1 bacterium
GAAGAAGAAGTAGTAGTGGCTGAGGAAGAGAAATCTAAAGAAGAGGTGAAAGACCCACTGCTGGCATATCCTTTGGGAAAAGATCCGGTTACGGCCCGGTTGGCTGATGCAGAAGAGAGCCATCTGGCCTTGGCTGAAGTGACCGTAGGCTACGATAAAAAATACGGTGGTTTGGTGAGAGAACTGGAAGTCAGAACACCTCAGTTGAGGGATATTGTTAATACCTCTCTCCTGGATAAGACCCTTCAGGAGCTTCAGACCCAGGAGGGAAAGATTGCCCTTCAGAAAGAGTTAGTGGAGAAAATGAACCGGGTTTTGAAGGACGGCCAGCTTGATGCGGTTTATATCCAGTTGGTGATTCAGTAATAGAAGTAGGAAGTAGGAAGTAGGAAGTAGGAAGTAGGAAGTAGGAAGTGAATAAGATAACTTCTAACTTCTAACTTCTAACTTCTAACTTCTGAATTCAGAATTCTGAATTCTGAATTCTGAATTCTGAAGGGGGAAAGATGGCTGAAGAGGAAGAAGTAACTCAGGAGGAAGAAACATCTGAGGAGGCGGAGGAAGATGAGGAGGGTGAGGAAGAAAAAGCAGAAAAAGGTGAAAAGGAGGTCCAGGAGTATAACTTTCGT
>JASEGY010000093.1 GCA_030019105.1 bacterium
TCTGCAACTACAACACCCAATTTGGTCAAGCACTATTGGCCGAAACGATGAACAAGGCCTGCAAGCGTTCAGGCGTCAGGTATCAGCAGCCAGGTAAAACCAGGGAAGTCAGGCTATTAGCGAATATGACGATTCTGCTTGCTTCTCTACATAAGATACGCTAACCCTTTTAAAAGCCGACACCTGAAACCTGATACCCGAACGCTTACGAAATATTTTTATTGACATAAAGAAAAATCTGTTGTAGTATATAGCATAGCGCGGCCTCCTGCCGCAACCAAACCAATTTTGGATTGCGGATTGCGGATTGCGGATTGCGGATTGCAGATTGCGGATTGCGGAATGAAGAATCCGAAATCCGAAATCGTTAAACAACCCTAAGGAGGTGCAATATGAAAACGTTTATAGTCTTTTCGGGGACAAGTCCCGTACTCTTTCTAACTACTTACCCCAGTATCGAAGATGCAAGGGTCTTGACTAAACTGAAACAAAAGGGAATCAATAAGTTTATTGCCTTTGAGGTCCCGGTTGACAGGGCTAAAGAAAGATACGGAGCCAGATTTGAGGCTATTAGTGAAGAATTAGAAGGGGTAGAAGACCTCAGGGTCCTCGACTACAATGGCAATCATGCCTTCGCTTGCTTTCACTTTGACGAAATGGGTGAAGCCATTAAGTACGAATCGTGATTTAAAAACAGGCATTGTTCATCGTTTCGGCCATTGTCTCAGTTTGAACTTAGCGCCCTTCGGGCGGACTTTGTAGTTGCAGAGCTTGCTCTGCCTTAGCACAGAATAAGCAAAGCAAGCTTTGCCACTACCTTACGAAAAAAGAGATAGAGGAAATTCCAAATTCCTATACAATCGAGTTAAGAAAAAAATGGAACGAAAGGAACTAAAAGAAAAAGCAGTAACGAGCGTTCTATGGGTACTGCTATCAGAAGTATTGCAGCGGTTTCTTAACATTGGAGTAAGAGTTGTTCTTGCCCGGATACTTTTCCCCGACCAGTTTGGTTTAATTGCCTCTGCTACGGTTGTCATAGGCAGCATAAAAACTTTCAGTAACCTGGGTATTCCGTATGCTATGGTTCAGAGAAAAGACCGGGTAGAGGATACCGGGTCGACGGCGCTTGTCCTGTTAAGTTTCATAGCAACATTTAACTATCTTTTGGCTTTCTTCCTGGCACCTTATACTGCTTTCTTTTTTAGGGATGAAAGAGTTGAGCTTATTCTCAAGGTTTTAGCCCTTAGTATTTTTTTCAACTCGGCGGCTATTGTTCCGGACGCATTTTTGGGCAGGGAGTTTAAGTATAAGATACGGTTTTATCTTGATGTAATCTGTAATATAGTTTCCGGATCAATCTCTATAGGCCTGGCTCTATTCCTTTCAGAAGAATACAGGGTGTGGGCCCTCGTTGGAGGGGCGATCTCGTATGATCTTACAAATGCTATACTTGTATGGAAATATATCCCTTATAAACTCCGCTTATTTTTTGATTGGCAGATAGCCAGAGATTTATTTAATTATGGAAAGTATTTTATTGGTCTGAGCATAGTAATGTATCTGTACAGCAATATTGATAAATTCACCGTGGGGAGAATTCTCGGAATAACAGCCCTGGGTTATTACAGTTTTGCATATAATTTCACATATAAGATAGTAGGTATTGGTTTAACTGTATTTTCCGGGGTTCCCCTTGTGGTGTATTCAAAACTGCAAGATGATGTCTTATCGCTAAGGAAGGCTTATTTTCGAACATTGAAGTATGCCTCGTTGTTGTCGGCGCCATTGCTGTTAGGAGCTTTTATTATTGCCCCTGAGTTTATCGAGGTAGTGTTTGGTTCAAAATGGTTGCCCGCTGTAGTTCCGTTTCAGGTGCTCTGTATTTTTACCTGGATACGTTCTATAGATACGACCACAGGTGAACTCTATGCCGGCACAGGAAGGCCAAAGTTAAATCAAACTATGGGAATAATTAACTTATGTGGTGTAGCGGTTACTATCTATCCTTTGGCTAAAGCTCTTGGTACCACGGGAGTTGCCTTGTCAGTAACTATAGGCCGATTGATCACTCTTTATTTTAACTTCTCAAAATGCGCGGAAGTGATCGAGTGTAAAATAACCGAACTCTTCAGGGTAGTTTTCCTTACAACTTCAGCTTCATTTGTTATGGTGGCAGGAGTATACCTGCTCAAAATAACTTTACTTCAAGGAGTGAGTATGCTTAATTTGCTTGCGATGATTTTAGGAGGCGCCGTCATCTTTCTGTCGGTTTTATTTTTTATCAACAAGGAACTCTTTTTTGAACTGAAAGAGTTGTTGCAGGTTAGATTTAAAAAAACGGCTTAGCGAAAGGAACCGGCTTTAATGGAAAAAAATTTGCCACCCCTTCCCCAATCTCCCTTGGTAACTGTAGCGATTCCTACTAAGAACAGGAGAGATTTGCTCAAGAGGTGTTTAGATGCCTTGTTAAAGCAATCCTACGCCAATTTTGAAATTGTGGTGGTTAATGATGGTTCTACTGACGACACAGATGAATTATTAGAAAAATATCCGGTAAGGGTGGTCAGGAATAGTCAAAGTTGGGGTCCCAGTATTGCCAGAAATCAGGGGACAGAGAAGGCAAAGGGAGATATTGTTTGTTACATCGACGATGATGCTCTTCCTGATGAGGATTGGCTGGCAGCTTTGGTGAGGAGGTTTTCTGAGGAGAAAGATATGGCTGGTGTCGGTGGGATGCTCTATGATTTAGATGGAGAAACGAAGACAAATCAATGTACTTCTCCTCCCCGATATTGGGTTGGGGATAGATTTACTGTTTTCTGGGGTGGCAACGCTGCCTTCAGGAAGGATGTTTTGGAAAAGATGAACGGCTTTGATGAATTCATGGAATTCGGATTTGAGGAAGTTGACCTGTGTGTTAGGCTTTCACTATCCGGATATAAGTTGGTCATCGAGCCCAAAGCCGTCGTATGGCATCCGGAAAGAACCGGCCAGGCTAAAGAGGAAAAACAGTGTTACTATACAGTGAGAAATGGGATGTATTATCGGTTAAAGAATTTTACCTCTATTAATGATACGATAACTATTCTGAAAGATGGCCTCAAAGAAAGCAGCATTTTCTCAAACCTATTTAAGTTCTTTCGGGGATATATTAGTTTTAAAACCCTCCGGTTACGACTTTATGCGGCTGTTGTGGGAACTATAGTTGGTACTTTCTATGGCTTTAAAGCAAGAAGAAGGGTGTCGGGTGATGGTTCCCAAAAGTAAAACAGTAATTATTTTTCGCTACGACGATTATCATGCGGATAGAGAAGGGATAGATGCCACCAAGAGTCAAATCGAATATCGAATACTGGATATCTTTACAAAATATAAAGTTCCCCTTACCATAGGAATTGTGCCTAATGTTACCAAGAAAGAATATTGGGAGACAGGTGATACTGGGTTTTTGCTTCTTTCAGAAGATAAGCAGAAATTTGATGCCTTGAGAATCGGGATTGAAAATAATATAGTAGAAGCGGCCCTGCATGGTTTTACCCATCAAATAGTAGAAATCGATGGCAAGATTTCTGAATTTAAGGGATTGGATTATCCTGAACAGTTTAGAAAGATAGCCCAGGGAAGGCAGCTCTTAGAAAAGTGGTTTAATATTCAGGTGGCAACATTTATTCCACCATGTAATAGGTGTGACAGTTTAACCATAAAGGCCCTGGAAGAAAACAATTTCGTGGTTCTTTCCAACGCCCTATACGGTCCTGTGGTTAACTCAACAGTGAAATATTTGCCGACCGTTTCTTCCTTGCCCTGGATTTATGAGTCTTTGAGGCTGGCAGAGAAGGCGGTTGGGGGAACAAAATTTATTGTTTGCATGTTCCACCATTATGACTTGGTTGAAAGCAGGAGTCCAAATCCTTGTAAGATGAGTCTGGAGTCCCTGGAAAAGACCGTTTCGGATTGTGCTCAGAATCCCAATATTGAATTAATGACGCTGGGTAAGGCAGCTACCACTTACAGTTCTGACCTGGATAGTGAGCAGTATGCAGAGGCGGTAAAATATTTTCAACAGAGCTATCCATACCGGGGCAAGAAATTCTGGGGGAGGGTAGTAGAGCACTATTTCCCGGATGTAGTCTACTATCCCAAAAGTTATTATCTAAGAAAGAACAAAATCTTGAAGTGGATTTCAACAGCCGCCCAGTGGTGGCCATAAACCCTTACTCTAAAGAAAGGAAACGAAGTGAAAATTCTGTGGATTTGTCCAACATGGCCTTATCCTCCCACCATAGGGTCTAAAGTAAGAGTAATGAACTTGCTCAAGCCTTTGTCAGAGAGGCATGATATCACCTTATTATCCTTCATAAATCCATCGGAGGACGATAGTAATATTGACGTTTTGAAAGGACTTTGCCGGGTTAGGACAATTCCATTCACTAATAATCCGGAAAATTACAGCCTGCTTAATTTGTTACCTTATGGTGTTTTTGGATATACTTGCCAGGAAATGTCCCGGGCAATTGACGAAGAAATATCCTGTGACGACTACCAGGTGATGATTTTCGAACACCTTTCCATGGCTCAATATTTACCTCATTCTTTTCCCGGCCTTAAGGTATTGAGTCTTTACGATGTCGAAAGTGACCAGTACCGGAGTCTTTCGAAAAACAAAAAAGGTATCAAAAAGAGGATTTGGACGTATTTAGAATTCTTAAAGCTTCGACATTATGAAACCACGGTAGTCGATCAATTTGACCTCTGCCTAACTGTCTCTAAGGAGGACCAGGATTTTTTCCAGAAAAACACAAAAGGGGTTTTTGTGGAAATTCCTATGGGTATGGACACTTCTGAATACTCTCCACCTTCAAAAACGTTGAGTAATAGCAAGCACGTATCTTTTTTAGGGGCTTTGGATTATGGGGCAAACATTGAAGCTGTTTTGTACTTTTATGAAGAAGTGTTCCCAAAAGTTCAGGAAGAAATCCCTGGTTGCCTTTTTCAAATAATCGGGCGACGTCCACCTCTTGAAATTCAAAAATTAGCAGAAAACCCTCAAGTGATAGTTACGGGGACGGTTGAAGACATAAGACCCTATTTAGAAAAAACTTCTGTGTTTGTCTCTCCAATATGGGCCGGAGCCGGGAGCAAAACAAAGATTATCACCGCCATGGCTTCGGGCTTACCAATAGTTTCAACCACGAAAGGACTGGAAGGGGTTAAATGTACTCCAGGTGCCGACGTATTAGTTGCAGATAATGCGGACGAATTTGCCCGGACAGTGATCACCCTTTTACATGACGAATCCTTGAGGTCCCAAGTGGCGGCTTTAGCTAGAAAATCAGCCATCAAGAATTATGACATGAAAGTGGTTGCAGATAGATTTGAAAGTTTCATGAGGGAAAGAATATTGCAACTGCCCGGCCACTAAGCGCCTATCCCAAAAAGGAGAATAGTTTTATGAGTAAGGAGTGTAATAAAGAAATAAGAGAAATAAAGGATGATTCAATATTAATTGCCTTGATACTGTACCATGATTTCAAAAAAGATGGCATTGAATTCTTTACTCCAAATGAATTCTCACAGCAACTTGCCTATATGAATCGTCCGGCAGGGTACAAAATCCCCCCACATCTACATAATAAGCTCCCAAGGGAGGTTGCCTATACGCAGGAAGTTCTTTTTATAAAAAGTGGAAAAGTGAAAATAGACTTTTATACCCGCAATAGAAAATATTTGGAGAGTGCAATTCTTAAAGCAGGAGATGTGATATTGCTTGCTTCCGGTGGGCATGGATTTACAATGCTTGAGCCAACTGAAATGATTGAGGTCAAACAAGGGCCTTATGGTGAAGAGAACGACAAAACAAGATTCGAGGGGATTACAGAATGACAAATAGGGATAAAAAATTCATTCCTGTATGTGAGCCAACGCTTTTGGGAAATGAGCAGACTTATGTTGCAGAAGCCATGGAAACAGGTTGGATTTCTTCAGCAGGTAAGTTTATTCCTGCTTTTGAGGAAGCCTTTGCTGCTTATTGTGGTGTAAAGTATGGAGTAGCTGTATGTAATGGTACAGATGCTATACATCTTGCCTTAGTTGCATTGGGGATAGGGCCGGGGGATGAGGTGATTATTCCGGATTTTACCATGATTGCCTCGGCCTTTACGGTTTGTTACACAGGGGCTAAACCAGTGTTCGTAGATGCCGAGCCGTATACCTGGAATATTGACCCGGCACGGATTAAAGAAAAGGTCACCAGCCAAACGAAGGCGATCATGCCTGTACATATTTATGGTCATCCTTGTGAGATGGAATCGATTCTGGAAATTGCTTCAAAATATGGTTTATTTGTGATAGAAGATGCCGCTGAAGCGCACGGGGCTGAATATAAAGGTAAGAAGGCGGGTGACTTTGGTGATATTAGTGCTTTTAGCTTTTTTGCTAACAAGAATATCACCACGGGTGAAGGAGGGATGGTAGTAACAAACAATAAAGAACTTTACAACAGGGCCAGATACTATAAAAACCTCTGTTTTCCACTTGATGCCCCCCGGACATACTTACATGAAAATATCGGTTTCAACTATCGTATGTCCAATCTCCATGCTGCCGTTGGTCTGGCTCAGGTGGAAAAAGCCGATGAATACAGGGCAATGAGAATTCGCAGCGCCCACCTTTATCGGAAATATTTGTGTAATGTTTCAGGTATAACATTACAGCCAGAATTACCTGGTTGTCTGAATGTTTATTGGATGAACGGCGTCTTAGTAACCCCTGGGGTTTATAGGCATACCCGTGATGAACTCGTTGCTTATCTCAAAACACAAGGCATTGATACACGCAACTTTTTCATAGGCATGCATCGCCAACCTTCCCTTAAAAAATTTGGTTGCAATATGGAGGGGGATTATCCTGTTTCAGACAATTTGGCAACAAACGGTTTCTATCTACCGTCAGCCAGCCACCTTACATCGGATCAAATCAGGTTTATATCTGAACAAATAATTGAGTTCAAAAAGAAGAAATAGAGGAGGATAAAGGTAATGAAAAAGGCGTTAGTTACTGGTATAACCGGCCAGGATGGTTCATACCTGGCTGAATTTCTTTTAAAGAAAGGCTATGAAGTGCATGGGATTGTCAGGAGGGCCAGTTCTTTTAACCGGGGGAGAATCGATCATACTTATCTGCATCCGGATTATTACGAATCCCGTTACAAACTCTTCTATGGTGACCTCAATGATGCCAGTTCATTAAACACAATCCTCAGGGTGAGCCAACCGGATGAAATCTATAATTTAGGGGCGCAGAGTCACGTCCGGGTCAGCTTTGATGTCCCGGAGTATACTGGTGAGGTGGTTGCCCTGGGGACACTCAGGCTTCTTGAAGCCATCAGGGAAGCAAATATAAACCCCAAATTCTATCAGGCCTCAAGTAGTGAACTCTTTGGTCAGGTGGCTGAGATACCCCAAAAGGAAACCACCCCTTTTTATCCCAGGAGTCCTTATGCCTGTGCCAAGGCTTATGCCTATTATATTACCCGTAACTATCGAGAAAGCTATAACTTTTTTGCCTGTAACGGGATACTGTTTAACCACGAATCTCCCCGGCGGGGTGAGACCTTTGTTACCAAAAAGATCACTATGGGCGTGGCCAGGATAAAATTGGGATTACAGGAGAAGCTTTTTATGGGAAACCTGGAGGCCAAACGGGATTGGGGTTATGCCCCTGACTATGTGGAGGCCATGTGGTTGATGCTTCAACAGGAAGAGCCGGATGATTATGTGATTGCTACCGGTGAGACCCATTCGGTTAAGGAGTTTCTTGAAGAGACCTTTGGGTATGTGGATTTAGATTGGCATGATTATGTGGAGATTGATCCAATATACTTTCGACCGACCGAGGTGGACATTTTGGTGGGTGACGCCACTAAGGCCAGAAAGAAGCTGGGTTGGCAGCCGAAGGTTACCTTTAAGGAATTAGCCAGGATAATGGTCGAAGCTGATCTGGAATTGGTAAAAAAGCAATAACCTGCACTAAGGCTAAAGCGCGAAGGGCTCTGCTTTGAAGAAACCAGGTTTCTTCAAGAAACCTGGTTTCTGGTCACGCGGGAGAGGTTTTGGGATAGGCTCTAAGTATACAATCCTTGCGGGCAAACAAGTACGGGGTGAGAAGAGGAAATGCAACGAAGATACATTCTTGTGGGCATAATTATTTTATTGGGGTATCTGCTTGACACCCCCAACGATTTGGTGTAAAATAGTCCTCCCCTGGGGATCTTCACGCTCGCGCGGGAAACTCTTTTTTCGCCTGGTACAACAAGCGGTAGCCATAGGCCCGACACCACGCAGTGCTCTTTGTGGTAGACACAGAACGTCATAAAACCCGGGTGGGGGTGTCAAGCGGATACCCCAATTATTTTATTATTAACACTCACCATTCGCTTAATAAAATTAGAGTTTTGTTAATTTCTAATCATATACGAACCAGGCAGTTATGGAGACATCCTTGTGTAGCTATCGCAACCTATCAGACAAGGAATTATGAAAATGATTATCGTTATCCTGAACGTCAATACGAGGCAATCCGGTCCCTCTTAACTATTCTTAGCAATTTTCGATCCAGGGGTCTTGAAAATAAACTTTTAGTCACAGAGATTTCCAAAGTAGGTTCCAGAAGGGCAAAATTGGCCTTTTGATTTCTGGACACTTTCCGGAATGTATAGGCTGACTTGGCCAGTGTGCTCTGGAATGCGCTCACCACAAAGTGTCCAGGAATCAAAGAAGGCAAAAACACCCCTTTTGAGGCACTTTGGAAATCTCTGAGTCAAAAAATAAAGCGAATGGTGAGTTTTTTTGGTAATATTTTTATTAATAACAGGAAGGGTTTTATCTCAGACAAAAGACCTTTTCACCAAAAAGATAACTTCATCCTGGGAGGATTCGACCAGGCGGATATCCAAAGTGTGCCGTACCCTTGAGATAAAAGAGGGGCCTATCATTGTGGTCAATGGTATTCCGGATCTCTATTCGTATTTTTTAGAAGACGTACCCGTTATCACGGGAAATTTGGATTCAACGGTTCTGGATAAACTGGTTAAAAAATACGAGGCAAAGTATTTAATTGTCACTTTTGAAAAAGACGAGGAAATTGGTCCGGTATACGTTGGAGAAAGGGAGTTATCTCCGACAAAGATTATCGAGGGCCAGGAATTTAAGACAATAAGCTTTGATCTCTAAGGACGCTTACGATTACACAAACTCTCGGATAGCATCGACTATGTATGAAATCTTATCTTTACCCATCGTGGGATACAAAGGCAGGGTAACTTCTCTGGCAGCCACTGATTCGGTTTGAGGCAACAACCCCTCTTGATAGCCGAATCTTTGCCGGTAATAAGTAAAGAGATGGATGGGTGAATAATGAATACTGGTCTGAATCTCTTTTTCTCTTAACTTTTCTATAAAACTATTCCGGTCAAACCCATTAAGAAGGAGCGGCATAATATGATAAGCAGATTTCCCGTAATGATTATCAAAGGGCAAACTTATCTCTGGCAACCCGGCTAATCTTTCCCTGTATTCTGCGACCAGCTTTCCCCGGCGGAGGTTATCTCCCTCCAATTTATCTAACTGGGCCAGGCCAAGGGCGGCGCTGATCTCATCCATCCGGTAATTATAGCCCAGGTCAAGACAGTCATAGCCCGGCTTACCGGCCCGATACCTTTGCAGAGCCATGGTCGTCATTCCGTGGGACCTCAAAATTCTGACCCTGCCGGCCAGTTCTTCATCATTGGTCACGACCATGCCCCCCTCACCAACTACTAAGTTTTTGTTGGCGTAAAAGCTAAAGCAACCAACATCACCTATTGTCCCCAGTTTCTTGCCCCTAAACTCCGCTCCAGGGGCATGGGCTGTATCTTCAACTAAGAAAAGGTGATGCGCCTCAGCCAGTTTACTTACCTCATCCATCCTGACCGGATAACCACCGTAATGAACGACAGCTATTGCCTTAGTTTTATCCGTTATCTTAGCCCCGATATCGGACGGAAAAATATTTAAGTCATTATCCCCGGTAATATCGGCAAATATTGGTTCGGCCCCGGTGTAAAGCACGGCATTAGCCGTGGCCACAAAGGTCAGAGAGGGAACAATGACCTCATCCCCCGGCCCAATTCCCAGGGCAAGATAGGCCAGATGAAGAGCCGCCGTACCACTGGAAGTAGCCAGGGCATACTTTGCTCCAAGGTAAGAAGCAAAACGGTGTTCAAACTCCTCGGTGGCCTCCCCCATAGAGAGCCATTTTGAATCGATCACCCTCTTCAGGACCTCCATCTCTTCGGCTCCTAAATTAGCCTCTAAGAGTGGAACTTTCCATTTAGATTGGGGCTTGGTGGTTGGTGATTGATTATTAGTAGTAGCCATTATATAGCGCGGCCTCCTGCCGCAACCAAACCAATTGGTAGTCTGGTGTCTGGTGTCTGGTGTCTGGTGTCTGGTGTCTGGTGTCTGGTGTCTGG
>JASEGY010000940.1 GCA_030019105.1 bacterium
AACATTATCAGCAATAGATTGGAGTTTGGCCTCAGTCTTATCCAATAAACGATTTCGTACTAAGGCATCTTCATCCTCACGTAGTGGATTGTGGCAAAGAATATAGCGCTTGTTACCATCAACGACTTCAGATATGTTTTGTGTATCGAAGAGACTAAGCTGGATTGGATGATTCTCATCTTCTACACAGGCCATCATCTCACTACGTTTAAGGGCGGTGATATAGTCGAGCCATTTATAATCTCCGTTTGTGATTTCTTCTATGCGCCTGCGGGTAATCATCCCTCTATCACCAACAAAGATCATCTCCTTAACGCCAAAGTCATCACGCAATTGGTTGATCTGGTCTATCACAGTTGACTGGTCAGCGGTATTACCCTCTAATACTCTGACTGCAACTGGTCGACCACAAGAGGTGGTCAAAAGACCAATGATAATCTGCATCTTGTCTTTTTTGCCATCACGGCTATGCCCGAAGGCAGCCAATGGACAACATTTACCCTCAAAGTAGCTTGAGGTAATATCATAGAGAAAGACCTTATCTATATTCTTGGGGTAAAGCCTCTTCTGTATCTGCATCTGATGGGTATAGAGGGTTTCTAATGATCTGTACCATTCATGAAGAGGTG
>JASEGY010000941.1 GCA_030019105.1 bacterium
CATAGCCTGTCTTGAATTCGCTTACCCCAAAATATTTATCTTAAGAGCTATATATTGAGCAGAGCTCCATAAGCAGAATAAATATCTCCAGCAGCACATCAATAAATTAGAGGAAAGACTGGCAAAATTGGAGGCAGGACTCAATGCCGGGCAATAACAGAGGTGAAAAGGCTGCTATCTACTTAGCTTCTAACGTCTTCCATCTCCATACATCTTGTTGATCCTGTTAATCCTGTCAAGAACTCAAAGGAGTATCCCATGAATCATTGGGAACTGGAACAACTTGTGGCGCTGGGTGAGGACAGTGGCAGGCAGTTCAAAGAAGATATACGCAACGCCGATTCGCTGGCTGCAGATATGGCAGCTTTCTCCAACAGTGCGGGGGGCGTTATCCTGATCGGTGTGGCCGATGACAGATCCATCCCTGGGTTGGCTCCCGAGGATGTGCGCCGGATCAACCAGTTGATCGGCAACGCCGCGACACAACATGTGCGCAGCCCGATCTCTCCTCGAACCGAGAATGTCCCGGTAGATGATGATCGTATGGTCATCGCTGTTACGGTGTTGGCCGGAATCGACAAGCCCTATTTCGACCGCCAGGGGATCATCTGGATGAAATCCGGTAGCG
>JASEGY010000942.1:0-279 GCA_030019105.1 bacterium
TATCCGAGGCATACCAATTGTCAGACAGGGTATCGAAACACCTCAAAGTATCGAGAGGTTCAAGTACATTGAAGATGCGCCAAAGATTGATTACATGTACCCGGAACCGCCTGACGCTGCACTGGTCAGTCCATAAACTTGGATTTTGGATTGCGGATTTTGCTCGTTAAATTGCGGCGTTTTTAAATCCGCATTCTGCAATCCGAAATCCGCAATAGGGCATTAAGCCGAACGAGCCGGAAGAGTCCTTGAATGTAAATTTACGATTTTAGATTTACG
>JASEGY010000942.1:289-628 GCA_030019105.1 bacterium
TGAGAGATACCTTCGAACTGGCAACGTATGACAATAAGGACGTCTTCGATAAAGAAAAGCTGTTAGACCTTACGAGGAAAAGAAACTTACCGAAGTAAGTCTTAATTAACATTTTAGATTTACGATTTCAGAATTACGATTTTTTTAAATCTCAAATCGTAATTCGTAATTCGTAAATTTTTGCTAAATACACTCTATACCTTAAAATTGCTATTTGAGAAGAGGTGAAAATGCACATAGGAAAACTTACAACCAAATATATTATTCCTGTTGGAATTTTCGTTTTTTTTGCACTATCTATTGTTAGTATAAAATTCTTCGTGATTAAGGTTGGCGTTG
>JASEGY010000943.1 GCA_030019105.1 bacterium
ATATTGTGTTCTGTAAGTTTCAAAAATCAATATCTGGTGGCTGAGTAGTTACTAATAATTGTTAATTGTACTTTAACGGATTAGGGCCAATATTCTTTATTCCGGCTAAAAACTCAGCCGAGGCTTTAGAAAAATCTTCTTTTTTAGCAGGATCGAGGAAATAGATCTCGACCCTTTCCTCTTCTAACCCAATCTTACTCAGAAGCTTCTTAAGATAGGCCACTCTGCCCTTAGCCAAAAGGTTCCCATCTAAGAACTGACAGGTTCCCCCCAGGCAGCCGGCAATCATCACCCCATCAACTCCGGATTCAAAGATAGTAATCAAATGGGCCACTTCAATCTTACTTGAGCATGGGAGTAGTTTCAGATTTACACCTAACTCACTTTCGGAATGGATTAATTTCGCGGCATCAGGTAGAGACCGGCTACAGCAAAAGGCAATGATGTCAGGTTTAAAAGAGGTATCTTTCACAACATCTAAAGGCATTATTTCATGAGCAGAAACCAGGTTTCCTGAAGAAATCTGGTTTCTGGAAGACAGTTAGAGATCCAGAAATAAATAAGTTACCGGCGTATCCTCTTCAAAAGTTATACTATTACCCCGCAACATTTGCGTTGTCCGCGAGA
>JASEGY010000944.1 GCA_030019105.1 bacterium
CTCTGCAAAAGTCAACAGTACCAATGGCTTATGGAGAACTTTTAACTGTCGAGTTAATAATCTAATTGATCAAATCTTGACAGTTGAAAAAACAGCTTATTCTAAGAAACCAATGGAAGATATTCACGTAAAAGAAATCGCACTTGTTTAAGTCGGCAAGTTGGGGTTCCCAATATCCACCTAACCTTTTCTACTATTTTTTCCTTCCCAAAAGGTTTTTCCATAATCTTAAAGATTTAGTTTCCTGGTAACCATTCACCGCAGAATACGCAGAGATGTTTCGCTCCACCCACCTCACATACTTCCTTGCCCCTCTTGCCTCTCCGCTCCCCTACATCCCTGCTCCTCTGCTCCTTCGATCCTCCGCTCATTTTACCACGATCATCTTCCTGGTCAAGGTCATACCATTCACCTGGAGCTGGTAGAAATAAACACCACTGGCTACCTCCTGGCCCGCTTCACTGCGGCCATCCCAGTGGACGGCCATGTCTTTAGTATCGTAAACACCCGCCTTCTTTTCCCCAAGATCCAGAACCCGGACTAACTCGCCGGCCAGGTTGTATATCCGGATAACGTATCTTCTTCAAATCTAAGGGTAAGAGCCAAAGGGTTCAAAGTTCAGGGT
>JASEGY010000945.1 GCA_030019105.1 bacterium
GAAAAATTTACTCATAGAAGATTATGCGGAAGCAAGAAGTTCTTTACAAAGTCGAAATTATAAAGCGACGATTGTACTGTGTGGTTCTCTCATAGAAGCAGTCTTAGTTGATATTTTGAAGCAAAAGGAGATTCCCACCCAGAAAGCTTATAATCAGCTTACGTTAAATGACGCGATAAATACGATAAAATCCCATAAGTTGATAAAAAATCAAGCATTGCTTTCGCTTTTCGATCCTCTTAGAAAATATCGAAATATGATTCATCCAGGGGTATCAGACAGAGAAGGTATACTCCCAGATCCTTCAATAGCCCATATTGCTCTTGAAACAGTAAATTTGCTTATTAAAGAACTTAATCAAAATTCGTAACCGTTCACGGGTTCAGGGTTCAACGTTCAGGGTTGTTGCGTTTTTCGGCCTTGTTCATCGCCCGTCTTTCGCTACTTTCCTCCACCGTGAACCGGGAACACGTGAACGCTTACCGCAGATTTCACAGATTATACTCAGCAAAGGCAGAGTTTCGGATTTCAGATTTCGGCCTTGTTCATCGTTTGGGCAATTTGGTAGAGTGGGCACTGCCCCACTGCCATTAAGTTAAGGGTAACTCTTTATGGTAAGGTGAT
>JASEGY010000946.1 GCA_030019105.1 bacterium
AGTAATTTTCATAAACCTACGAAGAGTCTTTCTTTAAGGTTTGGGACAGCAGTGTCATGGCTTATGAAAACCAGCGGGCTCGCGGCGCTCGAGGGCAGTAGCTCGGCGTCCGATGAGGCTTTCGACTTGTCTGCTTCGGTCATCGTTTCTCCTTACTTTTCGAGCCGTCTAACGGGCCGCGGATGAGCGGCGGGCGGGTCCGCGAGCTTGCTCGCGGGCCTGCCCGTCCGATCCAGCCGCATGATGGCCGGCGCGAAGCGCCGGACAGCAGGCGGATGCTCCATCCGCGGCCCGATGGCGCGGCGCGAAGCGTCCGCGCCATCGATTGAGCTCAGCCGCCCCGCTCCTGCGGGGTCGGCTGCAGCGATTTGTTATGCCTTTTTTTGTTTCATAAATTGATATTCAACATCTTTTACAAACAAATTTCTCTCTATTTTTGCTAATCTTTTTTTTGTAACTTTAATAGCTTCCTCAGAATTATCAATTCCAATCCAATTTCGTCCTAACTCTTGTGCGGCTATTAGGGTAGTGCCTGAGCCACAAAAACAGTCTAATATTAAATCCCCTGGATTTGATGATGCCATAATTATCCTCTTTATCATATCTAAGTTTTTTTCCGTGGG
>JASEGY010000947.1 GCA_030019105.1 bacterium
GAACCCTGAACTTTGAACCCTTTGGCTCTTACCCTTAGATTTGAAGAGGATACCCCGTTCCTTTATTATGGAATAGACTACTGGAATCAGGATCAGGGTTAAGACAAGCGAGGTGATAAGACCGCCAACCATTGGCGCGGCAATGCGCTTCATGACCTCAGCGCCGGTGCCGGTGCCGAACATCACCGGTAGCAATCCAATCAGGGTAGTGGCCACGGTCATCAATTTAGGTCTCACCCTCATTACCGATCCTTCGATGACAGCCTCACGGATATCTTCTTTGGTATTAAGCGGTTTTTTCAGGTAAGCATGCTTGAGATAAACGAGCATGACCACGCCGGTTTCAGCCGCAAGACCTGCCAGGGCAATAAAGCCCACATAAACCGCGATACTGGTGTTGTAGCCCAGGATAAAGAGCAGCCAGTAGCCGCCTACCAGGGCAAATGGCAGGGATAGCAGGACAATGAAGGTTTCCGTGAAATTGCCGAAATGGAAGTAGAGAAGCATGAGGATGACCACCAGGGTAAGTGGAATAATGAGGCGCAGGGTGGCCGCGGCTCGCTGCATGTATTCTTAGCGCGGCCTCTGGCCGCAACCAAACCAATTTTGGATTGCAGATTGC
>JASEGY010000948.1 GCA_030019105.1 bacterium
CGACGGGGCATTGCCATCAAAAGCTACAGACGATGCTGTTCATATTGCACTTGCAGCAGTTCACGGTATTGACTATCTATTGACGTGGAACTGTAGACATATTGATAACGCACAGACAAAACCATTGGTTCGGACAGTGATAGTCTCCGAGGGGTACAAGTGTCCAGAGATATGTACTCCACAAGAACTTTTTGGAGGTGATTCGGATGAGGAATGAGATATTTGGAAGAGCTTTGGCAAGCAAAGGATGCGGTTGCTAAGGAATACGGGTATGATATTGACAATCTCGGAAGGGGATTAAGAGAAAAAGAAGAAGTCGAGAAGGCCAGAGTAATCGACCTGAGTACAGAGTATAGGGAAAAAATGCTAACCAATCATTGAAGCAGACTAAAGCTGCTTAATTCATCGTTAGGCAAAAGAACCACATGTAATGTTTACACATGGTAACGGCCAGTAGAATATAATAAATGTAACTATTTTGGAAGAGAGGATAAGGTATGAATATTGTCGTAGATACTTCCGTTATTATTGCCGTTATAGCTAATGAACCAGAAAAGGATGTTTTAGTTGAGATAACAAAAGGTGTTGACCTTATTGCTCCACATTCGGTTCATTGGGAA
>JASEGY010000949.1 GCA_030019105.1 bacterium
ATCCGCAATCTGCGATCCAAAATTGGTTTGGTTGCGGCCAGAGGCCGCGCTAAGTTCATCTCGCCGGCTTCTACAGCCATACGGATGAAGTCTGCCGCGTCAAAGTTGACGTTGGTAAGCGTAGAGTAGAAACCCCGCTCCAGGAACCCATCCACCTCAGGCTCGGTATAACCAAGCTCCCTGGCATGGTATAGATAGGCGCTTATTCCTTTTATGGCAAACAACAGGTTATCCTGTAACCTGGCCACCGTAGGCTCCTTGCCGCACACTCCTTTTACCGTACAGCCTGTTCCCCTGGCCGTCTGGGAACACTGGTAGCAAAACATGTCTAATCCTTCTTTTTCAGCCATTTTCATTCCTCCTTTTATTTGATTGATTTTAAAAAGTTAGGTGCTGTCCTGGATTAACCGCAAATATCCTTCTAACTACAAAGACCACAAAGGACATAAAGGACACAAAGATTTGGCAAGAAAATCTGTAAGCGTTCACGGAACGCTGAAATTAGAAATTAGGGCATCGGTTCATCCTGCGGCCAGATAACAGGAGATCGCTTTACACTTTTTCCGTATCCTCTTCAAATCTAAGGGTAAGAGCCAAAGGGTTCAAAGTTCAGGGTTCA
>JASEGY010000094.1 GCA_030019105.1 bacterium
AGAAACCTGGTTTCTGCGGGGCCTACCAACAAATTCAAATGGAATGAAGTACTACGCTGCGTCATACTTTTTGGGTCTCAAGTTTAGTAATCATACCTACCCGACGGGCATGACGGCCTTCCAGGGCTTCAGTAATCAGGAAAACCCTGACCATCTCATCCACTAAAGAATGCTCCATAGTCCTCGCCCCCAGGACAATGATATTGGCATCATTATGCTCTCGGGCCGCCTTGGCTGTCTCTACATTGTAGCAAAGGGCTGCCCTTATCCCTGAAATCTTATTGGCCGCAATAGACATCCCGATCCCGGTTCCACAGATAAGAATCCCCTTTTCACATTCTCCCTTAGCTACTGCCTCAGCTACCAGACTGCCAAACTGAGGATAGTCAACACTCTCTTCACTGTCAGTCCCATAGTCCTGGCATTCATACTTCCAGAGCTTAAGCAAATCTTTTATTCTTTCCTTAAGACAATATCCCGCGTGGTCGCTGCCTAAAGCAATCATTTATACCTCCTATACGATTTCGGATTTCTGATTGCAGATTTCGGATTTTTTATTCCGCAATCCGCATTCCGCAATTCATAAAAAGGTCCATAACCATTTTCCCCCCATGTTCAGGGTTAGGGATGAGGGCTTGTTTTTTAGGGTCAACCTGGAAATCAAGGTTCTCCAGCGCGATGTAGCCGACTAACGCCGGGATACCCTTTTCTGGTATCTCCATTACGTCTATGGTACATGTTCTTTCCATAATGGTCAACCGGGCTCCCTGGAAGACCTTTCTTCCCACCGGGCCAGTGGCTGTAGTTGCCCGCCAGGCCGGCTCGGCCCCCCGGTCTCCCAGGTAGGATAAGCCCAGGGCGCTTATTTCCTTCTGAGGCAAACAAAGCATTGTCGCTCCCGTATCTACCAGGGCAGGGAGTTCAATTGATCTGATCTCTTTCAAATCCAACTGATTACGTTCAGCCAATAAAATATCCCCTAAATTTTCAACCTTGATCATAGTCATGACTCGTCCCACTTGAAGTTCTCTCCTTCATTCTCTCATTCTATTCTGTTCCCGGTCTAATATAGAAGTCAGCAATCTACGAATCAGCTCCTGTTGACTCGCATACATCCTTACCGCCTGCCAACGGAAATTCAGATACCTGTGGGCTAAACGGTTTCTCTGAATAGCTAATTTGGCCATGCTGCTCTGATTCTCCTCGGAAAACCCAAAAAACTCACAAACCTTCTTTAAAACATCACTGTAACTTTCAGCAGCGATTCCTTCTTCTGTAAGGACTGTTCCGCTTACCTCGATCAAGGCGGTAAGAATATTTTCTACTGTCCTATCCATCAGCTTCTGGAGCTTTTTATCCTTTTGATAATCCTGCCAGGCTTTGGTAGAGTATTCTCTTTCAAATTCCTTCATCTCTTCAGTGATAAATTGCAGGGATTCACTAATCCGGCCACTGGCATATCGAAATTCAGGCATGTGATAATGCCTCCAGATTTCTTTTTGCCACCGCCATCTGCCATTTTATTCCAAAGAGGCTGAAATCCTCCATCTGAGCGATGGCTTGATTTTTCAAGGCGGCATATCTTCCAAAGTCTTTAATATACAATGGGATACTCGAAACAATGGCATTGTAGTAAAGCATAGGTTTTTTGAAATCTTTATCGACTGAAATGATATTTGTTTCTATGCCCATCTTCAAGAAAACTTCAAGAGAGATATCGGTAATGAGACTGAAAGTTTCTTCCTCAGAAGAAGGCTCAGGGAGGAAGAACAAAGCTATATCAAGATCTGAATCTCCCCTCGGATAACCACTGGCCCAGGAACCGTATAAAAAGGCCATATCAATACCGAACATATCCGCCTTTTCTTTGAAAAAGCTCTGTAGCTTTAGAATGAGGTCTTCTCTATTATTCACTTCGGTTACCCTTTAACCGGCTAAATGGCGATAGTAACCGGCTTCTACTTGAGAAATATTTGGAGTTGAGTTATCTTTGTCATCCTTAAGAAAAAGAGTAGTCAGAAAAAATATTATCCCGCTAAATATTCCTGTACTCAGAAACTCCCGCCGAGTTAATTTGTTATTCATCTACAATCAGCTCCTTCCCGATTTGCGACGCTGCAATAATCAGATTTGTAAAATCCACCAGATCATCATCATCTGTCATAGATTATAGAACCTCCCGGTTTTCAAGGCGTCTTCAATAATGCCGGCCCTTTCTTCATTCAGTTTCTGATAACCGGAGACAACCAGCATTTCAAACATACTTGCGGCATTATTGTCGGCACAAAAGATTCTTCTATCTGCGGCGATGATCTCTTTTTGAAATACTGTTGAAACAAGACGCAGGTTGATTAAATCAACTTGTTTTTTCAATAAAGTTTCCAGTTCAAACTGTAAGTCGATTACCGACAAAGAACCGGTATTTTTTGCTTTTTCAGGAGGCAGAAGAACAGCAATATCCACATCGCTTTCCGGCCATTCATGTCCTGTGCCGTAAGAACCAAAGAGATAGACCGCCTGCGTTTCGGGATAGCGCTTTACAATAGTTTGAACAAGTGTATCCATCGCTCTGTCATCTGTTCTCCGGTTGGAATTCAAATTCCATCTCCCCGATCCGGACGGTATCTCCTTCCTTCACTCCCTTTTCAAGAAGGGCCTTATTTACCCCCATCCGGTTCAGAGTCTTTCTCCAGGCATCAAGTCCCCGATGTGTTTCCAGGTCAGCCATAACCAGGGCCTTCTCAATCTTTCGACCACTAAGGATATAAGTTTCCTCTTCCTTGCGTATGGTAAAAGCAGGGGCGGTCCCGGATATTGTATATTTTTTCCGAACGGGAACAGGTTTTGGCTCTGGAAGCGGCAGTTGACTCAGTTGTCCGGCTACCTCTTTTACCAGCTCGGACAGGCCTTCTCCAGTAAGAGCAGAGACAGGAAAAATCGAATAAGCGGCCAGTGATTCTTTTATTTGCTTGAAGCCTTCTCTACTCTCCGCAAGGTCTATCTTGTTGACGGCTATGATTTGCGGTTTTTCAATCAGGGCGGGATTATAAAGCTGCAATTCTTTATTTAACGAATAAAAGGAATCTACTGCTCCGGGATCAGAGCCGTCTAAGAGGTGGATCAAGAGGCGTGTGCGTTCCACGTGGCGCAGGAATCTATCTCCCAGGCCGACTCCACGGTGGGCGCCGGAGATAAGCCCGGGTATATCAGCCAGGACAAAGGATCGCCAGTCTTCAATTTTAACAATGCCTAAATTAGGAGAAAGAGTAGTAAAAGGATAGGGCGCAATTTTAGGCCGGGCACGGGACAAACGGGAAAGCAGGGTTGATTTCCCTACATTGGGGTAGCCAAGCAATCCCACATCAGCCAGGAGTTTCAATTCCAAACGAAGGGTGGAAAATTCTCCCTCTTCCCCCGGCTCAGCCTGACGGGGAGTTCTATTAATACTGGTGGCAAAATGCGTATTACCTCGTCCTCCCCGACCGGCACAGGCCACAATTATCTCCTGGCCTGGTTCGGTCAGATCAGCCAGCAGGGTTCTTTCCTCAAGTTCATATACTTCTGTTCCTACCGGGATCAGGATAACCATATCCTGCCCATCTGCGCCGTGTTGCTTTTTAGATCCGCCAGGTTTACCATTCCGAGCACGGTAATGAACCTTGCCCTGAAGATCAACCAGGGTGTTTAAACCAGGGTCGGCCTTAAGGATAACATCACCGCCCTTTCCTCCATCGCCGCCATCAGGCCCGCCGTAAGGAACAAATGGTTCGCGCCTGAAACTTACGGCACCGTTACCACCATCCCCTCCTTTGACCTGAATCTTAACTTCATCTATAAACATTGGTTAGTAGTCAGTAATCAGTAGTATCTTCTCAATATTTCGGGGCACTTGCGGGAAGAAACAGGTTTCTTGAAGAAACCGGGATGGTTCACCTTACTGTGAAAGCTTGCGGCTAAAAATTATCATTAACTTTCCGGAGTTAATCCTTTAGGATTTCATTAGTTATGAAAGGCTAAAGCCTAAACTCCAGAAAGAACGCAAGGTTTCACAAGAAAATGGACGATTTTTGAACCGTCCCAAGAAACCTGTTTTCTGAGGCACTATTTTAGGAACTCGGAAATAAATAACTTACCCAAATCTGGAACACAGATTACACGTATCCTCTTCAAAAGTCATGGTATAGCCCGTTTTTTATCTCTCGCAAAGCCGCTAAGTCGCAAAGTTGTAAAGCCGCTAAGAGCTTATATTCTTTTATTCTTTGCGTCTTTGCGCCTTTGCGAGAGATTATTTAAGCTTTCCCTTGTACCAATGGATTTGAAGAAGATACAATTATTACATCAACCGGAGTTTGGTTACCCTTGGATCAATAATGACCTCATCGTGTTCAAAGTCCAGTTTCATCCTCCACTTCTGCAATGTGGCTGCTCCAATGATCGCCTCTTCTGCCAGCCATGGGATCAGCATAAATTCGTCCGAGAATCGGTAGCCATTGAGGTGGAAGTTGAGACTTACCCTTTCGGTAGCCGTCAGCTTTTCCTTCTTTTTAGCTGTTCCAAACTCCATTGGTTCAGGTAATGCTTCCGGTTTACCCAGCCTTTTGGCTAAGGCAGGCTGGATACAGGAATAAGTAGAGCCGGAATCAAAGAGAGCAGGAACCTCTTTCTTTCCCTTTGAACCAACTAACCGCACAGTCTTCTCCATGACAGCCATAAAACTCCCTCCGAGATGGTTCACCTTACTGTGAAAGCTTGCGGCTGAGTAAAATATCGAATATCGAACAAGGAATAATGAATGTCGAAGGAAAAAGGGGAACAAGACTTCATAATTCTAAATTCTTTATTCGATATTCGATATTCAATCCACAAGTTTTCACAGTAAAATTGTAGATTATGAACCGTCCCCTCCCTCCTGATTACTGACAACGGCCCTGGTCATCGTTTGGGCAATGGGATCAATTTTGTAGTGGTCGAGCTTGCTCGACATTACGGCAGAGCAAGCTCTGCAACTACAACACCCAATTTGGTCAAGCACTTTTTGCCGAAACGATGATCAATGCCCTGACAACTAAATCTTTACCCTTCAATGACGTCTATTCTCCGCTTCCCCCTGGATTGAATGAAGTTAACGAACCCGTCAACCCTGGCAAAAAGGGTATCATCGCTGCCACGCCCAACATTGCGTCCCGGAAAGAATCTTGTCCCCCGCTGTCTGACGAGGATACTGCCTCCAGTAACAAATTGACCATCGTGCCGTTTTACGCCTAATCGTTGGGCATTACTATCCCGGCCATTGCGGGAACTACCCAATCCTTTTTTGTGAGCCATACTCAGTCACCTCCCTTTCCAATTGCAGATTGTGGATCCCGGATTGCGGATTGTCGAGAATACTGGCGCACTCACCGAAATCCCCTTTGGATTTTTCCGGCTCCATGACGCGCCGGCATTTATATGCCCACAGCCAACCAACCAATGCCCAAAAGGGTAAACATGGGGGACGTAGTTAAAAAACGTAAGAAATCACCCTAATAGCTCGTCTTTTAACTCAGTATCACCAGCATAGTCAGTGGTACTGACTTATGTATGCCCCCGGTTTTTTTCGTTTTTTAACTACGCCCCCTAAGTTTCTCCTAAGTTTCTCCGTTACAACAGTTTAACTAAAGTAGCCACTATTGCCGCCTGAGCTACTAACATACCCGCAACCCACTTTATGATTTCGACTTTTGCCTTTTCAACTGCTTTTTCAACATCATCTTTTGTCGCCACGTGGGCTTCTGTTACATCCTTGATAACTTCAGCAATCTCTTTCGCAGCCGATTCATTAAGGGTCGCCTCTTTTAATCGTTCATAAATACTTAAGGTATCAACAGCAGTCATCATAGGATCTCCCTCGCTCTCTCATTTTCGTACACTCTGATATAATCCTTATACCTTTCTTCTCCAGCCATAGCCCGAAGACTTAAAGCCGTTGTTTCTAAGATGGCTCCCGCCTCTTTCTCCTTGCCATCAAACCCTCTAATAGAAACCTTCAGGCAACCTCTGGTTTTTTTGAGGCTGATTTCTAAGCCAAGCTGCTCCTTGAGGCCGACCACGGCATTTTGGAGAAGAGCTGATATAGCGGAGCAGACAATATCTTGCCCTGCCCTGGCATAAAGGGCATGTCCTTCCGCCGCAAAAGCGACAATTCTGCCTTCCGCATCTCGATCAAAATACACCTTAATCATTTAATCATTTAATGATCGTGCGACAAAAAGTAGTCAGTAGAAACTAGCAGTCTATCGGAGAGAAAATCTATCTGTGCGCAATTTTGTAGTGGTCGAGCTTGCTCGACGTTTTGGCAGAGCAAGCTCTGCAACTACAACAAGATGCCGTGAACATTGGGATTCTCTATTTCACTCCGACAGACTGCTAGGTTTCTCGAAGAAACCTGGTTTCTGTACCACAATATTGTAATCAGTGTGCTGTCAGATTGGGTTGTATTTCCCGAATAAGGAGCCAGGTATAAGGCTGCCGGTGGCCGCGTTTAACCCTGTAATTCTTCCGTTTCTTGAACTTAAAGACAATAATTTTCTTGTCCTTTGATTGTTCCACTACCTCAGCCGTAACCCTGGCCGAATCAACTTTCTCGCCAATATAGGTCTTATTTTTATCGGCTACGAGCAAAACATGATCTAATTCCACCTCTTCGCCTATCGGACAATCAATTCGGTCTACCCGAACTCGAGCCCCCTTTTCCACACGGTATTGCTTTCCGCCTTTTTCTACTATGGCATACAATATATCTCACCTCTTTCTTTAATAATGTGCAAGCGAATCCCAGGCTTTCGGACTTAGAGCCTATCCCAGGACATCTCCCGCGTGACCAGAAACCAGGTTTCTTCAAGAAACCTGGTTTCTATCGCCTCGATTTTGGGATAGGCACTTAGCCTGGCGCAAGCAGAATCGTAACATTCACTATTGCCTTGATGTCATAGTCTTACCTGACTGCTGACACTTAACACTTACTTCTTATTATACCTCAAAATCAAGATATGTCAAGATATTTATTTGAGGCGCTTGGGGTAAGAACCTGTGAACGGTTACGGAAGGGATACGCTGAAAGAAGGTGGATTACTTCAAGACAATCATCCGCCTGGTGATTACCTCAGAGCCTACCTGAAGCTGGTAAAAGTAAACCCCGCTGGCGGCCTCCTGGCCGGATTCGTCTCTTCCGTCCCAATAAGCCGCCCGGGTTTTTGATCCGTATGACCCCGCTTCTAATTCACCTATCTCTAACGTCCGTATTAACTGGCCGCTAAGGTTGTAGAGATTGATGACAACATACCCGCGCTCAGAAAGGCCGAAAGGAATCCAGGTCTCGGGATTGACCGGATTGGGATAGTTCTGGAAGATACTGCTCTTGACCGGAACCTGCTGATTTAAAGCTAACTGGATGAGTTCTTCCAGGTAGGCCTTAATCTCGGCTTCGGCCTCGTTAAGTTTCGAGTTCGAGGTGCCCGTTGCCAGGCCGGCTCGGCCTTGCGGGTCGTCGGGTTTCGAGTTATCGAGGGCACTAATAGCCTTATACAAAGCCTGGAAGGCCTCCAGATGCTGAGAATAGTCTAAGCCGGCCGCAGCCGCCGCAACCCCGCCTGTATAACTTTGCTCCCTGCTTCCTGCTAACTGGCTGCTGTTCCCTGCCTTTTTATGCCAGTTCAATCCAATAGGCAGGACATCTTTGGTCTCCACCACGCCGTCTCCATTGGCATCAGCGTAAGTAGCCCCGACCGGACTCCAGGCGCCGGCTTCCTGAGGAGACCATTTGGTAGTGCCCCCCGGACGAAGCAGCCCCGTGCGCTTCCAGTAGAGGCCGATAGGCAGGATGTCTTTGGCATCAACCTGGCCGTCATTATTAGTATCTCCGGGCCAGACCGTGGCGCTGAGCACCTGGCCTTGCCCCACCTGAATCTTTGAGCCGGCAGGAGACAATCCAACGGGATTGCCATTATGGGCAATCGCTTCAATATCACTGAAGGTGAGTTCGATTTGTTCTCCTTTTACAGCCTTAGGGCTGAGCTTAAACCTCAGATAGGCCAATACCCCCTCAGGGCTTCCCGCTTCCACCCGGTAGACACCTTGTTTACGGGATATCCCGATACTTATTCGGCCCCCTTTTTCATCCACCTTAGCTAACTCCACCCCGTCTTTCATAAAGACCAGATCATCCGGGTTACTGCTCAAGAAGCCTCCAGGTGAAGCAGAGACAAAATCCAGGATGTCGCTTCGGCTGTAATTCAGATTAAAGGCCGCCCCAAACAGGTCCCGGGCCGGATGGAGGGTATTTCCCACTTCTACCTTGACCTCAAAGGTCTCCCCCGGGATTTTGACATAGAGCTGCTGATCGAGTTTCAAGGGGATATGCCCTTTAGGCAGGATACTGGTTATCTTCACCTCATCCGGCAGGCTGCAGCGGCCGGCGGCATCTATGACTACCAGTTGAAACCGGTAAGTTCCTACATCTTGAGGGGTAAAAACGGGTTGAACGGTCTGCTCCAAAATAATAATCTCAGGCCCTTCTATTTGGACCCAGCGGAAGAAGATGTCTTCTCCATCCGGATCAAAACTGCCTGAACCGTCCAGAATAACCGGATTTAAGGCCGTCACAGTGATGTCTTCTCCGGCCGAGGCTACGGGCATCTTACTTTTCTCTTCCCATGGCTGATAGTCAACATAGTCACTTACCCTGTCTCCGTCGGTATATGGATTGTAGGAAGGAGGCCCGGTGGAATCATCCAGCGGCCCATCCACATCTCCCCACCAATTATTTTCGGCCTTGATAATTGTTGTCTGGTCAGTATTTACTACTCCGAAACGGAGGTTTCCCGTGATCTCACATTCGGTTATGACCGGTTGTGAGCCGGTGGTGGAAAAGACCCCGTAATCGTTATTCTTGAAAATCGTCTGCGTTATTTGGGGAGAACCGCCCAGCCGGCAGCTCACGCCAGTCCCGCAGTCAAAGATAGTGGAATTGCTAATCAGAGGAGAGGCCGAGGCAGCTTCTACTCCTACCGCGCCATAGCGAATGATCACACCATCTAAGGTTCCACTGCTGGTGCCATTGTTAAAGGTGATCCCTCCCCAGTCACCTTTTAAAGGAGTGGTGACACTGCCATCATGGTTACTGTCCCCACCGATGGTGTCATCTTTTAAAGAGGTGAAATAGATCGGCTGCTTTGTTTTCCCCCGGGCCAGAATCCGACCTGACCCGTTGATATAGATCGGCCCCCCGGATTTTATTACCACTCCCGGCGATATCTTCCAAACAGACCCATTACTTACCTGAAGTCCTTCTTTGACAAAGAAAGGACAGCCCGTTTCTTTCCAAACCACCTCGGGTTCGGTGATATCTTCACAGATACGGATAGCATTTGGAAAATTGCCCACCATAGAATTACCCTTCACCCGGCCGGCCAGATCAGCCGTAATATCCAGGGGATAGCCGCGGTTGTAAGAAATGGTATTGCCTTCAATAACAGGTTTGGTCCCGGTATTGCAGGAGGTGGCAATGACGCAGAAGTCTTTATCCCGTTCTTCTGAATCATTAAAGGTAATGAGATTATTTTTAATGAGGGGAGAGGAGTTCCCATTCAGGGTTATTGCCCCCCGGGCGTGGTAGGAAACTTCAGAGCCGATGATATCCGGAGAGGCATCCTTAAGTATAATCCCTTCCTCACTGTAGCGGATGATAGCCTGATTCAATGACCCTTTACTTCCCGGCTCAAAGATAATGGAGGACCAATCCCCAGGCCTGGATACCCAGCCGGTAGAAAGTCCGTCCCCATTAGTATCCCCTCCAAAGGAATCATCGTAGTAAGAGGTAATGACCACCTTTTTCCCTTCTTCCCCCTGGACGTTTAATTCGCCTTCCACTTTAAAGCCTTCCGTGGTCTTGACTATGACCCCGGGCTTAATATCAAGTTTCACTCCCGCCGAAATGAGGATATAGTTGAAATAGATGGGGGCGCTGGACTTCCAGACAGTATCCTTTACCTGCACGGTAGCATCGATAAAGGTACCGTTATGGAGGTTACCTCTAATCTCGTTCCCCTCGATCACATATCCGCCGATGCCGGGGTGCAGCGAGTCTTCGCTTTTGTGGATAGCCCAGCCATTATTGTTGGCGATCCGGTTGTTTCTGATATCTTCTGAAGCCCTGCAATTACTGGATATTCCACCCTCGCGGTTGGAAGAGATATTAGAGTTGGAAACTATCAGATCGGTCAGGTTGCCTTTTTCGTATTCTCCCTCGTTCACTATTCCAAAGCCGCCGTTTCTTAAGACCTGACAGTTTTCGATCCTTATTTCCCCTTCCGCTATCTGAAAACTAAGGCCGCACATCCCATTATCCGAAAGGTTTGAATTTGTGATTATTGGGGCCGAGCCGGCCTGGCGGGCCGAGCCGGCCTGGCGGGCCGAGCCGGCCTGG
>JASEGY010000950.1 GCA_030019105.1 bacterium
TCTGAACCTGACAACCTGAACGGGTTCTACCATGACTTTTGAAGAGGATACGAAATTTGAATCCATATTGCCGGCCAAATTGCTCCATCTCCGGCACGATAAGGGCGTTTTTCCCTGTTCCCCGCAGGCGGGCCAGATTAGTGTTGTCTATGACGCAGACCGGCGCGGTATATCCCCAGTAAGTAAGCGCTTCATGGAGAAAACATTTCATGGCAAACCGGTTAAAGGCACGGTAGAATTTCAAATACCTTATTTTTGAGTAGCGAAGATAGAGGATGCTTTTGCATATACTTTTGGACTATTTCAAGGTCTCTGAGCATGCCTCGTTCAGATTCATTGCAAGCATCAGAGTCCGGCGGGACCTCTTTGAGACGCTCAAGCATCCAGGTGAGATTGCCCGCCTTGATTTGCTGTCTGAATTCATCAGAACCCTTGAAATAACTGGAGGCCAACCGTTCTATGTCCCGTATACTCAAATCCTTGCCGGCTACTGCCTTGACAAATTCATCAATCTCTTCCCGGCTGCCGGAGTTCATACGTATGAACTGGCGAAGAGTATACATGTAAGCTTAGCGCGGCCTCTGGCCGCAACCAAACCAATTTTGGATTGCAGATTGCG
>JASEGY010000951.1 GCA_030019105.1 bacterium
GTCCAGCCCGGCGCGTCAGCCGCAATCTGCCACTGCCGGGCTTCCTGGAAAATTGTTTTTTCATCGGGACCAAAGAATTTCAAAAGCCAATTTTGGTCAGTAGAAAATTCCAAAGGTCCAAGTAAATAGAGCTGGGGGGAAATCTTCGGCGCCTGATATTCGTATTTTAATTCATAAGTTTCGCCCTCTTTTAACTCTGCCTCCCAAATCAATTGTTTGGAATTTTGGTCATTGGAAATTATTTGGAAATTGGAAATTGGAAATTGGAAATTGGAGTTTATAATAGTGAACGACGACGGTACTGTTTCTATTATTTCTCCCTTAAATTCTTGATTCGCTTTTATTTTCATCGTCATCACATAACTCGCCAAAAACGGATTAATTCTCGTCGCCCCCACTCTCTCTACCTCAAAAGGCACTCCCTCTCGCACCTCAAAAGAATCCTCAATTTCATAACCATTATCCAGATTGGTTAATTTCATCTGATATTCGCCGGGTTCTCCAACTCGGTAATAAGCAAAATAATCCGGCACATCAGTAACATTATTCGCTCCGCAGGTATCGCTATAATGAATTGTTCCGTTTTCAATTGTCAATATTTCTGTTTCAGATTTCGGAT
>JASEGY010000952.1 GCA_030019105.1 bacterium
ATTGCTCCGGGGTCCTCACCACCGTGTCCGGGGTCGATCACGACCACCTTCATCCCTTTCTCACGCTCAGACAGGATAGGAAGGGATGTCTTCTTATCCTCCGGTTGAAAACAATCAATAACTAAACGATGTGGTTTTTCACCGTAGGGCGGGAGGTCAAAAAGGCGGAAATCGACCCCTTTTGCCAAATTGAGGGCTACCCTTGTCCTTCCGGTTTCAGTTTGATAGACTTTGACTTCTTCTACCCGGCCATCTTTTATTAGCCATATTTTTTTTTCAATTTCAATCCCAATTTTAGCCAGGTCAATAACTAATTGGGGGGCAGGTTCCGTGATAGAATATCGAACCGGCTGGGTAAGGTCAAGGACAAGACGGGTATGGTCCGGGGCGCTCCAATGGCGGATGTCGGTAAGTTTAGCTTTCGCCCAGGTTAGACCTGGAATGAGGAGAAAACATAGAGTCCATAAGGTGAGGTATCTAAACATACTATCATCCTTTATTCGGTAAGCGGAATTGTAACCGTTCACGGAACGCTGAAATTAGAAATTAGAAATTAGAAATTAGAAATTGGAAATTGGAAATTGGAAATTGAGCCTTCATACTTTTGTGCTATTGATG
>JASEGY010000953.1 GCA_030019105.1 bacterium
ACGGAGCCGAATCGCTGCTTATATTTCCATCTCCAAAGTCCCAGGACCAGGCGGTAATAACGCCGGTAGAGGTATCATTGAAATCAACCGTTAATGGGACGCAGCCGCTCTGTGGAGCCGCTTCAAAATCAGCCGTTACTTCGAACCAGTCTACTACATGGATATAAGCGGTTTTGGTTTCAGAATCAGAGCCGCAGCCGCCGCCAACTACCAGTGTTACTGTATAGTCACCAGGGTTAGTGTACATATGCTGGGGATTCTGAACGGTGCTGGTATCACCGTCTCCGAACTCCCATAACCAGGAGAGGACATCTCCGGTGGATGAGTCGCTAAAATCAACCGTCAGAGGGGCACAGCCACTCAAAGGTTCAGCTATAAAGTCAGCCTCCACTTCAGGTGGATATACCTCAATATAATTCACTTTGGTTTCAGTATCTACACCGCATGTCCCACTTACCCTTAAGCTAACCGTATAACTGCCATCTGTGGTGTAAGTATGGCAGGGTGAAGAATCAGTAGCGGTCCGGCCGTCTCCAAAGTTCCAGAGCCAGGAATCAATAATACCAGCCGAAAGATTGGTAAAGCAGACAGTTAAAGATGCACAGCCAGTGGTATCA
>JASEGY010000954.1 GCA_030019105.1 bacterium
AGGTAGAAATAATCCACCGGTGCAATCAACTCAATTAAGCAGATTGGAAGGTTAACAATGAAGGAGATTTCCCAGCCTCATGATAAATTTTTCAAGGAAGTGTTTTCTCGTCCGGGAGTAGGCAAAGACTTTTTATTAAACTACCTACCCTCAGAGATAACTGAACTTCTGAATTTAGAGTCTCTTGAATTAACAAGAGATTCATTTTTAGACAAAAGACTTCGAGCCCACTTTTCAGATATAATTTATAAAGCGCAGCTTAAAGATGGAACAGAAGTATACGTTTATGCCTTATTGGAACATAAAAGCTACCCGGCGTATTTGGTAGCATTTCAGCTTTTGCGCTCTATGGTCAGGATTTGGGAACGAGTTCTCAGGAAAAAGGAGGAAGATAAGAAAGGGAAGAAAGGCAAGAAAGATTTACCATTCTACCTCCCGCCGATTATTCCAATAGTAATCTATCATGGAAAGCCGAAATGGAATGTAGCCTTAAACTTTAGGGCATTGTTTAGCCCTCATCTAAAATTAGAGTCTTATATTCCTAATTTTAGCTATGTGCCCTACGATATTTCTCATTACGATGATGATGAGATTAAAGGCAGGGTGATTTTGAAGG
>JASEGY010000955.1 GCA_030019105.1 bacterium
TCAAGACAGGTTGTTCGACTTTTGGAGTTAATCCTTTAGGATTTCATTAGTTATGCAAGGCTAAAGCCTAAACTCCAATTGATAGCCAACCCCAAAATCTTTTTCTCAAGCACTATACATCGAAACAAATTTGGTCAAGCGCTATTGGCCGAAAGGATGATCAAGGCCGTCGGATCATAAATCCGCAATCTGCAATCCGCATTCCGCAATCTGAAATCCCGGGTACCCACGAAGTGGGTGCGCAATCACCTGCGTTCCGATCCCTTTATCGGTAAATATCTCCAGAAGGAGAGAATGCCGGATGCGGCCATCGATAATGTGGGCCTTTTCTACCCCTGACTGGACGGCATGTTGGCAGGCCTTGAGTTTAGGGATCATCCCACCGGTAATATATCCCTTCTCAAATAATTCGCTAATCCTATCGGCCGGGATAGAGGAGACAAGCGAGTCTTCATTCTCAGGGTCTTTCAGTATCCCCCTGGTATCGGTCAGGAAAATAAGTTTACGCGCCTGAAGAGAAGCAGCCAGTTCCCCGGCGACTGAATCAGCATTAATGTTGTATCCGGCTCCACCAGGGCCTACCCCTAAGGGGGCAATAACCGGTATAAACCCGGCT
>JASEGY010000956.1 GCA_030019105.1 bacterium
CGCAATCTGCAATCCAAAATTGGTTTGGTTGCGGCCAGAGGCCGCGCTATGATTAAACACACCCTCCTTTCTATCGATGGGATAGGCCCTGTTTTAGCGGCTGGTTTAATCGCTGAGATAGGAGATATTTCTCTCTTCCCTAACCACGGCGCCTTAGCTAAATTCGCCGGTCTTTGGTGGAAACAACACCAATCAGGTAACTTTAAAGCAGAGGAAACTCGCTTAGCCAAGTCCGGCAATAAATATCTCCGATACTATTTGGTCGAGGCGGCTAATTCGCTTCGTATCCATAACCCTGACTTCAAAGCCTATTACGCCAAGAAGTACTCTGAAGTTACAAAGCATCAACATAAGCGAGCCCTGGTGCTTTCAGCCAGAAAACTGGTCAGGGTAATTTTTTCATTGCTTCGCTCAAGGAAGTATCCTCTTCAAAAGTTATGGTAACTCGGGACATTCTCTCAAATCAAGTTGGTAGATGTTCTAACCAGTATACAGAAATCTTGTATTACTCATCACTACTTTTTTACTTACCCTAAGATTTGAAGAGGATACTCAAGGAAGCTTTATACTATTACCCCGCAACATTTGCGTTGTCCGCGAGAATGTTACGATTGC
>JASEGY010000957.1 GCA_030019105.1 bacterium
CCTGAGTTATTGAGAAGATACAAAATCGCAGATTATGCCCGCGTTGAGTATAACTAATGGAAGGAATGCCTTGTCATCGTTTAGGCTGCTCACGAAGTTAGCAGGTTGAGTTGAGCATAACGAACCCTAAGCAATCTCAGTGCTTATCGAGTTTTGCTTCTTGCCTTCCGCCTGCCAAATGGTCGAAACGATGAACATTGGCGAAAGGAGGAAATTTTATGGCAAGAAAGGAAATAACCATGGAAGAATTAGTAGAAGTGCTTTACCAATGGCACCAGGGATGTAGTATCAGTCAAATTAAACGTTCGATGGGGATGGATCGTAAGACAATAAGGAGGTATCTGGATCTGGCCCGGAAATGTGGATTGTCAAGGGAGATGAATGTCCAGGAACATCAGTATTACCTGGAATTAGCCGGGAAGATACAGAAGGACCTAAAGACACCGTTAGAGAGTTCTGCTTCCTATAAAAAAAACCTTTTGTATCAGGACACGATAGAGAAACTAATGGCCAGAAAATAAATGAAAGCCAAACAGGTCTATAGAATCCTGAAGCGGGATTATACTATTACTCCACAACATTTGCGTTGCCTGCGAGAATGTTACGATTTCGG
>JASEGY010000958.1 GCA_030019105.1 bacterium
AGAATGCCCACGGCGTGTTGCTTAACCTACAACCTACAACCTACAACCTACAACCTACAACTAAAAGGCAACCCAAAAATCTTTTTCTTAACCACTATAATAATTCACGCTCGATCTCGTCGATCAGAAAGGAAATGTTAGGTTGCTCAAAGCTACGGCCGGAGGCAGGAATTCGGTGGCGCTTGATATCCGGAGGAACGTGCTTGTGGTGAGGGAAGGTTCTAGCCAGAGAGAATAAGGGTAGATTTCCTGACCGAAGGATAGTTCTGCCGGATAGTTCCGATAAAATGACTGTACCTCTCAGCAGAGGCAAAGACTACACTACGCGGCAACGAGTTTTTCTACTGGTGCGAGGCGAAATTGTTCGGCTTTCTTCCCTGCCAGCGTTTGCAAAGAAGCCACCCGCCGTTGACTCAGTTCTACAAATTTCCTTACCCGATCCAGCTTCATAGGCGTCGGCCCACATGCAAAGCTCCTCGGTTTCTTCATACTCACCGTCATCAAGCTTTCCCTGGGAAAACAATTCATAGAAGACTGTGGATGAGATACCGTATTTTGGGATGGTTCACTTTAGTGTGAAGTTTGCGGGTATGTGGATAACTGTTTGTAGTA
>JASEGY010000959.1 GCA_030019105.1 bacterium
CGCAATCTGCAATCCAAAATTGGTTTGGTTGCGGCCAGAGGCCGCGCTAAGTATAACACGGATTCCGGACAGTAGTATCAAGGCTGCTGTCACCATCAAGGTCCCAGGTCCACTTCGTAATCTCTCCAGCAGAAGAATCAGTAAGGCAGACTGAAAGAGGAACACAGCCGCTAACAAGGTCAGCCGTAAAATCAGCCGCAGGAAGAGGGCAGTTGGCCCGGCCTTGTGTTTGGCTCAGAATAGACCAGTCTGCCCCGGAATTATTGCCGGGCGGGGATAAATCCCGCCTGATGGAGAAGCCGGAAGGTAGATCGTCGCTGACAATAACCGCCCCGGAATCTCCCCCATCAAAATCAAATCCACCGGCCCAGAGCCCGGCTGCGACCAGTTCGTTGGCTATTGGCTTGCTGCCGGTGAACTTGCCATCGTTATTGGAATAAATGATCGCATCAAGGGTATTGGTGAAAGAGACGGCTGAGGTGGTTGGTTTCTGGAGGCGAATGACCTCGTCCATGTTACTGAGACCGGCATCAGCCGTGTAGATATCCCAATAGCCATTGTCTCCTTTGCCGGTAGTATCATTCTCGTCATTATCCGGATCACCGTCAAAG
>JASEGY010000095.1 GCA_030019105.1 bacterium
AACCTACAACTTACAACCTATTACCCCAAAATCTTTTTCATGAAGTCTATAGAATGCGGGGGAAAGGAGCCATCGGGTGAATGAATAACCAATCCGAAATCCGCAATCCACAATCCGAAATAGGATGGTACCTATGATTATTTTAGGGATCGACCCAGGAACAGCCACCACAGGTTTTGGTATTGTGGAAAATAAGGATAGTCAGCTTTCTGCCATTGACTACGGCTGCATTCAAACGGAAGCAAAGACCCCTTTCGGACGCAGGTTAAACCAGATATACGACCGGCTTACCGAAATCATTAGCCGCTATAATCCGGGTGCAATAGCGATGGAAGGCCTCTTCTTCTGCCGGAATGTGAAAACAGCCCTTTCTGTTGGTCAGGCCCAGGGAGTGATTATATTAGCTGCTATCAGGGCCGGACAATCAGTCTATGAATATACCCCCTTGCAGATAAAGCAGGCGGTAACCGGCTTTGGTCGGGCAGATAAAAACCAGGTTCAGGAAATGGTCCGCATCTTGCTTAATTTACCTCATCTTCCTAAACCGGATGATGCCGCTGATGCCCTGGCTGTGGCTATTTGCCATATCCATTCGCTGCAATTTGAAAACAGGATGCAGATAAAGACAGATTAAAAATTTGGCATCGTTTCAAATCGCCCAAATAGCAACTTTACACTTTTGAAGCGGAGTGCATGGCCGAGTTTAAATTAGGCTACGCAACTTCTTTGGAGTTAATCTTTTAGGATTTCATTTATGAAAGGCTAAAGCCTAAACTCCCCAAAAGTGTAAACCGATCTCCAACGATTTCCAAGCTGAATAAAACGATGCCAAAAATTTGTTGCCTTCTGAGGAAAAATATGTTAAGCTAATAGAGTAGCTCTGGTGTCTGGTGGAGGTAGTTGCTATGGACAAGTCAAAGATTATTACAGCAGTAGAAATGATTCTGGAGGCTATCGGAGAAGATCCGCAGAGGCCGGGAATTAAAGATACCCCCCAGCGAGTAGCCAATATGTATGAAGAAATATTCTCCGGAATAGCTAAGGATGCCAGTAAAGAAATTCAGGTCTTTCTTCCCGATGAATACGATGAGCTGCTCCTGGTAAAAGATATACCTTTCTATTCAGTATGTGAGCATCACTTTATGCCCTTTTTTGGTAAGGTCCATGTGGCCTATATCCCAAAGCACGGTAGGATAACCGGACTGTCTAAGTTGGGGCGGGTGGTAGAAGTATTGAGCCGGAAGCTTCAACTTCAAGAGAGATTAACCACTAATATTGCTGACATACTGATGAAAAGCCTTAATCCACACGGGGTCATGGTTGTTATTGAGGCGGAACATCTCTGTATGACTATGCGGGGGGTTAAGAAACCAGGGACATTAACAGTAACTTCGGCGGTCAGAGGCCAGTTTACAAAATCAGCTACCAGAGCCGAAGCAATGGCCCTGATTAGAGGATAAACCGATTTCGGAATGCGGATTGCGGATTGCGGAATGAACCGATTTCGGATTGCGGATTGCGGATTTCGGAATGAACCGATTGCGGATTTCAGAGGGCGGAGTGCGGAATAAAAATAAGGTAACCGTTCACAGGGGTCAACAAAACCACAGATTGTCATTGCGAGCGAAGCGAAGCAATCTCAGCTTCAGAGATTGCTTCGTCCCCTTCGCTTCGCTCTGGGCTTCGGCTCACTCGCTCCTCGCAATGACAGGAAATCTGTAGTTGCTGTTTGGTATGTAGCTGAACGGTTACAAAATAAAGAGTTTTCAAGGGAATGAATAAGCAATCCAAAATCAGAAGTCAGAGAAATCCGCAATCCGCAATCCGCAATCCGCAATCCGAAATCCATTGCGGTCGATATCGCCTCCCAATAGGTGAGCGCACCTTGATTATGGGGATTCTCAATATTACCCCTGACTCTTTTTCAGATGGGGGAGAGTTCCTTGATTTTGAACGGGCCGTATCCTATGCCCGCCGGTTAGTAGAAGAAGGAGCCGATATCATTGATATCGGGGGTGAATCTTCACGGCCCGGCTCCTTGCCCGTAACACCTTCGGAAGAACTTAACCGGATTATGCCGGTCTTGAAGCGCCTGGTGGGAGAGATTGACATCCCTGTTTCGGTTGATACTTATAAGCCGGAAGTAGCTGGAGGCGCTCTTGAAGCAGGGGCATCAATAATCAATGATATTACCGGGCTGAGAGACAAGGATATGCTGAAAGTGGCCGCTGAGTCTAATTGTGGAGTGGTGATTATGCATATGGCCGGGACTCCCGGAGATATGCAGAATAATCCTTCCTATAGCAATCTGATAGGTGAATTGTGCCATTTTCTAAGGCAGGCTGTTTCCAGGGCGCTTGAGGCCGGAATAGAAGCCGGGAGAATCGTGATTGACCCTGGAATTGGTTTTGGGAAGACAGTGGAACATAATCTTGAGATCCTGCGGCGGCTGCGGGAATTCAGGAGCATTGGTCAGCCTGTTCTGGCCGGTCCATCTCGAAAGTCATTTATCGGCCATGTCCTGGATCTGCCGGTAAAAGAAAGATGGGAAGGTACGGCAGCGGCTGTGACTACCACTATCCTGCACGGAGCAGATATTATCAGGGTGCATGATGTCAAGCAGATGAAACGGGTAGCCAGGATGACGGATGCCATATTGAGTGGTCATTGGTGACGGGTCTATCTCTGCCACAAACACAAGGGATATGAAGTTTACGTGGGATGAAACAAAACGCAAGGCCAATCTTGTCAAACATGGCATGGACTTTGCCGGGGCAAAGACCGTGTTCGCTGGGGCCACATTCACCTTTGAGGATGACCGATTTGCCTATGGAGAACAACGTTTCATCACGCTTGGGATGTTGAAAGAAGTAGTTGTAGTGATTGCCCATACCGAACAAGATGATGTGGTTCGTGTCATTTCGATGCGAAAGGCAACCAAACATGAGCAAAATATCTACTTTCAAGGATTCACAAACTGACTGGGAACGTATTAACACTATGCCGGACGAAGATATTGATCTGTCCGATATTCCCGAAGTCACCGAAGATCAAATGATGCGGGCCAGATTGCGACTTGGTGGCAAGCCTGTTCCAAAAGGCAAGGTCCGGGTTAATATACTCCTTGATGCCGACATTATTGGTTATTTCAAGGCAAAAGCCATTGGGCGGGGGTATCAAACGCTTATCAACGAAACACTGAAAACAGCTATCCGTGATCGCGATCTGGAGGTTCTTTTGCGGCGAATAATTCGCGAAGAGTTGCATACTACTGGGTAATATACTTGAGGCGGGCATAATTTGCGATTCTGCAACTACTCAGCCGTGCAAAGTATAGCTCTTAAGATAAATATTTTGGGGTAAGCGAATTCAAGATAGGCTATGAGGCTATGTAGCTTTCGGAGTTAATCCTTTAGGATTTCATTAGTTATGAAAGGCTAAAGCCTGAACTCCAAAGGATAGCCAACCCCAAAATCTTTTTCTTAACCACTATAGTTAAGGAAGCCGATGCAGAGCTTACAAGGCATCAAATAAGGAGGAGGCATTGTCTGACTATTTGATAGCCATCAGAAATATCCTGGATAAACTACCCGTCCAACTCAGGCCGATAGACCTGATCGATATCCTGATCGTCGGCTATATCTTTTATCAACTATTTCTACTTATTCGAGGAACAAGGGCGATCCAGGTTATTAAAGGCCTGGCTATCTTTATCGTTATTTTTGTTATAGCCCGGGAGGCTAACTTCCATACCATAACGTGGCTATTAACTAACTTTGGGACCCTTGGATTAGTGGCAATTGTCATCCTCTTTCAACCGGAGATCAGACATGCCCTGGCTAATATGGGACAAAACCGGCTCTGGGGCAACTTTTTTGAACCAGGGGAAGATCAAACTCGGGAGTTGATTAAAGCTGTTTTTACTTTGGCTAAGCAGAGAATTGGCGCCCTTATTGTCATAGCCAGAAAGGCCGGTCTAAGAAGTTATATTGAAACAGGGGTGACTCTTAATGCCCGATTTCAACCAGAGCTGCTGACTACTATCTTTATACCTAAGACACCCTTGCATGATGGAGCGGTTATTATTGAGGGAAACCAAATTGTGGCCGCAAGCTGTTTGCTCCCGCTAACTCAAGATCCTGAGTTATCGATTACTTTCGGGACCAGGCATCGGGCAGCTATTGGATTAACAGAGGAAACCGACGCCCTGGTAATTGTGGTCTCCGAGGAAAGAGGAGAGGTGTCGTTAGCGGTAGGGGGAAACTTGTCTACCGCCCTGAGTGAAGAGCAGTTAAGTGAGATGTTGATTCTATATTAAGTGGGGTAGCCGTTTGCGGCTTGAAATTTGAAATTGGAGGAAGCGTGAAAACCTAATTTCCAATTTCTAATTTCAGCGTTCCAGGAACGCTTACAAATGATTATTAATTACTAAGATGAAAAGTTTTTTATTAAATAACCCGGGATTAAAATTACTTTCTATTATTTTGGCGAGCCTCCTTTGGTTTTATATCTCTACCCAACAAACCGAGAAAAAGGCGGTATCTATTCCTGTTAAGTGGTACAATCCCCCGGCTGAACTGGTGTTTAAATCTATAGATTCGGAAGCAATATTTATCACTATCAGTGGACAAAAGGAAAATGTCTTGAAGGCCCAGGCAGCCGACTTCTCGGTATCTCTTGACCTTTCAAAGGCCAAACCAGGCCGGCAAACATATCAATTAGCGCCGGAGTACGTTAAGAGGCCACCAGGGGTAAAGGTGATAAAACTTTCACCCGAACATGTAACTATTACTATGCAACCCAAAGGAAGGTAATGATTTCAGATTTTCAGATTAAAAGGAAGTATAAATGTATCCTCTTCAAATCTATGGGTGTATCTGGTTGTAGGTTGTAGGTTGTAAGTTAACCGTCACACCAGCGAACTTACAACTTACAACTTACAACTTACAACAGATACCCATTAAATTTGAAGAGGATACGTATAAATGAAAATGTATGTAGCTAAAGATGGATGGAAGCTTCTTGTCCCATTAAGTATTATAACCGGTTTGATCTATCTTTATTTCCCGTGGTTAAGCCTGGCATCAGCCGGCGCATTGCTTTTTACCGCTTATTTTTTCAGGGACCCGGAAAGGGAGATTCCGGAATTAGACGGGGCGCTACTGTCTCCGGCTGATGGGAAAGTAGTAGAAATAGCCGAAGTTTATGAAGAAGATTTTATTCAGGATCAGGCGCTCAGGATTTCCATCTTTCTGTCTATTTTTGATGTGCATATTAACCGGGCTCCGGTAAGTGGTAACGTAGCCTTTTTAAATTACAAAAAAGGCAGGTTTGTGGCCGCCATGAAATCAAAGGCTTCGGAGGTCAATGAATCCAATTCAATTGGGATTATCCAGGGGAATTTGAAGATATTGGTCAAACAAATAGCCGGTGTAGTTGCCCGACGGATCGTTTGCCCTCTGGCGATTGAAGATAATGTCAAGGCCGGCGACAGGATAGGGCTGATAAGATTTGGTTCACGGACTGAAGTCTACTTTCCCCCTGGAAGTGAGATATGGGTCAAAGAAGGAAGCAGGGTTAAAGGCGGAGAAACAGTGTTAGGGGTGATAAAATGAGACGGGTTCATATTCTGCCCAGCTTACTTACAGCCGGGAATCTATTTTGTGGAATAAATTCTATCCTTTGGACAGCGGAAGGCAAATATGCGGTCGCGGCCTGGATGATCTTATTAGCTATTGGCTTTGACATACTTGATGGCCAGATTGCGAGACGATTAAAGGTTGCCACTAATTTCGGGCTCCAATTTGATTCTCTCTCCGATCTGGTCTCTTTTGGACTTGCTCCGGCCTTCATGGCCTATCGGCTGGCCTTCCCTCCCTTAACCAGGTTAGCTATAATGGTCACATTCCTTTACAGTGTTTGTGGAGCATTACGATTAGCCAGATTTAATTTGGTTGCTTCTGCCGAAGAAAAACCAGCAGGCTTTATCGGGCTTCCTATCCCGGCAGCCGCGGGGCTTGTCGTTTCCGGGGTGCTGTTTTGCTATGAGTATGATCTAACTGCCCCCTTTAGAGGGTTGCCCCTGCTAATGATCTTATTAGCTTATCTTATGGTCAGCCGCATAAAATATCCCAGCCTCAAAGAAAGCCATTTGTGGGGCAGAAAACCCTTTATTTATCTGGTTACCCTTATCCTGGCCATAAGCCTCATCGTTTTACAGCCCCCTTTAATGCTTTTCCTTGTCTTTTTAGCTTATATGTCTTCGGGACCTTTAAGCTCAGCCAGGCTTAATTTTGGCCGATTAGGGCGGCTAAATAAAGTCAAACAGTAACTACTCAGGTTCAAGGGTTTAAGGTTAGAAAGCGATGAAGATTGAATGGGTTGAAGATATTGAGGCATGGCAGCTACACGCAAATTGACTCCGAAAGTGTACCATACGAAGAACGTAAGGCGACCAACCGTGAACCTGACAACCTGAGTAGTTACGTCAAACAAGAGGTGGCGGAGAAGAGCGAATGAAAGGAGAAATATGATAGCACGGCAAAAAGTAGTCAGTAGGAACCAGGTTTTTTGAAGAAACCTGGTTTATGTGCTACAAATACCGGCTTTTTGCTTAACCATCATCAATATTATGGGAAAATTATTTGGAACTGATGGAATTAGGGGAGTGGCTAATCGTTATCCAATGACGCCGGAGATAGCTTTGAAACTTGGGGCTGCTTGTGGGCATCTCTTTAAAAGCAAGGATAAAGAACGGGTGGTTATTGGCCGGGATACGAGAATATCCGGCGAGATGATAGAAGGGGCCATCCAGGCTGGAATTACCTCTGCCGGGGTAGACTGTATTAAGGTCGGGGTTTTACCTACGCCGGGAATTAGCTATTTGACCAGGGCGCTTTCTGCCAAGGCCGGCATTGTCATTTCTGCTTCGCACAATCCCGTTGAGGATAATGGGATCAAATTCTTTGGTCCTGATGGATATAAACTTCAGGATAAGGTTGAACTTATGATGGAAGAGGAGATCCTTGGCGAGAGGTCGCGGTTTATCTCACCAGTAGGAACTGACCTGGGGCAGGTAAGTGAAATAAAAGATGCCGCGGAAAGGTATATTGAGTTCCTGAATCGCAGTATATCCTCATCTCTTGACTTAATAGGGCTGACTGTCGCTATTGACTGTGCCAATGGGTCTACCTCCGGGGTTGTTCCTCGTCTATTGGAGGACCTGGGGGCAAAATTGATTATTTTAAATGCCAATCCCGATGGCAAGAATATTAATCTGAACTGCGGCTCCCTTTATCCGGAGGTAATGGCTCGGGCTGTACGTGACAGCGGGGCCAACCTGGGACTCTCTCTTGATGGAGATGGAGACCGCCTCATTGCCATGGATGAAAATGGCCAGGTAGTTGATGGAGATAAGATTATGGCCATCTGTGCCCTGCATCTCAAAGAGAGAGGGAATTTATCCAACAATATTCTGGTAGCTACTGTCATGAGTAATATCGGTCTTGAACGCGCCCTTAAGCCGGCCGGAATAAAAGTAATCAGGACAAAGGTTGGGGATCGGTATGTGGTTGAGGAGATGCAAAAGAAAGGGGCCAACCTGGGGGGGGAGCAATCCGGTCATCTTATCTTTTTGGATCATAATACTACCGGTGATGGGACTGTCACGGCCTTACAGCTTTTAAGTGTTCTCAGGGAAGAAAATGTCCCTCTCTCTGAATTGGCTAAAAAAATGAAGCGATTCCCTCAGACCTTGATTAATGTCCGGGTGAGGGATAAAACCAATCTTACTGATCTTTTGGAAGTTATGGAGGCTATTACTAAGGCCGAAAATAAATTGGGTGAAGAGGGCCGTGTCCTGGTACGCTATTCCGGAACCGAGCCAAAGGCCAGGGTTATGGTAGAAGGCCCCACGGCTGAGGAAACAGAAGTCTTAGCTAAATCAATCGCTGCGGCGATTGAGAAAGAGATCGGAGAATAAAAGGAGCCAGCGAATGAAAGATTTCAGGCCCGGCGGTTTAGCTACCGCCATTGGAAGTTTTCCCTATCATGACCCGGTTAAGGCCTGCCGGCTTATTCTGGACTATCTGCCTGATATTCCGGTCTGGCCCCAGTTGCCTGCAAGAGACCTGCGGGAAAGCATGTATATCCAGTACAGTGAGGCCCTGCCCTGCTGCCGATATGATCCCGAAAAAAACAAGATATACTTTGATACTACCGGTGATGTAGCTTCTGAGATGGAAAAATTCTATGAACACTACCTGGCTGAGGATTTAGATTATTTTGCCCTTAGCCCTGATTATGCCGCCGGGTTTCATGCCTTTAACTCGGAACTCGCAACCCGAAAGCCGAAACCCGAAACCCGAAACCCGAAACTATCTTTTGTCAAGGGGCATACTACCGGGCCGATCACCTTTGGTATGACTGTAACTGATGAGACAGGAAAGGCGATTATCTACAACGATCAGATATTTGAAGCCATCTCTTATGGCCTGGCCGTCAAATCCCGCTGGCAGGTAGAAAAACTAAGGGCCTTTGGGGAGCAGGTTATCATTTTTCTCGATGAGCCCTATCTGACTGCCTATGGCTCGGTGGGGATGAACTTCAGTCAGGAAGACGTGGTCAATATGCTAAATAAGGTAATTGAGCCTGTGCGGGAAAGTGGCGCCCGGGTTGGTATTCATTGCTGCGCCAATACTGATTGGTCGATGCTGATGCGCACAGCAGCGGACATTATTAGTTTTGACGCTTACGGCTATATGGAAAGCATGACCCTTTATCCTGAAGCCCTTTCAAATTATATGGATAGGGGGGGGGTGCTGGCCTTTGGTATTATCCCGGCCCAGGAGATGGTCTTAAGCGAAGAAATCGAAACCCTTTCCGGACGGATGAATAAGGCCTTAGATTCCTTAGTTAAAGTGGGTATCCCTAAAGAAATTCTACTTGCCCAGGCCCTGATTACTCCATCGTGTGGTCTTGGTTCCGGCACAGAAGAAATCGCCCAAAAAGCGCTCCGATTGACCAATGAGGTATCCTCATTTTACAGTTCGTTGCAGTCATGAAAAATTATCGTAACTACTCAGCCACGAATGAACACGAATATACACGAATAAAAACCAACACCTAAATTTAGCCTATGAGGCGAATAGAACACGGATTGTACGGATGAGACGGATAGACACGGATAATAAAAATCAGTGAAGATCCGTTGAATCCGTGTCATCCGTGTGCTATAGCTCTTAAGATAAAGTTTTTGGGGTAAGCGAATTCAAGATAGACTATGTAGCTTTCGGAGTTAATCCTTTAGGATTTCATTACTTATGAAAGGCTAAAGCCTGAACTCCAAAGGATATCCAACCCCAAAATCTTTTTCTTAACTACTATATATAAAAATTCGTGATAATTCGTGTTCATTCGTGGTTAATAAGGAAGCTGTGTAGTTACAAATTATCGTAACCGTTCAGGTAGGTAGTGTAAATAAGGAAAAAGGGGAAAGAGGGGAAAATGGAAAAGGAAGAAAGAACCTTGTTTCCCTTTGAACCCCTATTTTACTCTCTCAACAGTGAAAAGTTCTCAGCTTTCTATAGGGCAAAGATTCTGTAAGTCGTTGAAACCAAAGCGGTTTGCTCACACATCCTTATCTGGAATGCGAAAAACTTAACTATTGAAAAATCAAGTACTTGCAGAGAACTTTTAACTGTCGAGTACTCTTAATTTCCCCTTTTTCCCAACTTTCCCCTTTTTCCTTCATTACACCCTGAATGGTTACCGAGTTTCGGGTTTCGAGTTTCGAGTCTCATTTTAAATTTGGGCATTGGTCATCGTTTCGGCCACTTAAGTTAGGGTGGGCAAAGCCCACCCTACATTTCAGCTTTTCAGCAAGCGTAACCTAATGGCCAAAACGATGAACCAGGCGACCTTGTTCATCGTTTCGGCCAATAGTGCTTGACCAAATGGGTATTGTAGTTGCAGAGCTTGCTCTGCCGTAATGTCGAGCAAGCTCGACCACTACAAATGGCCAAAACGATGAACCAGGCCAACCAGGCTAACCCGAAACTTTAAACTCAAAAGTTAGCTCATTGCTGCCTGGCTTACCTGTCGGTCATTGTAATATCCACAGTGAGGACAAACACGATGGGATAATTTTAGCTCCCCGCAATGCGAGCACTTAGAACCATTAGGGGCAGAAAGTTTCCAATGTGTTCTTCGCTTATCCCGTCTGGATTGAGAAAATTTTCTCTTTGGATTAGGCATTTTTTACCTCCTTATTAATTTGCTCGACTTCTAAGATTTCTTGGGACGGTTCACTTTAGTGTGAAAGCTTGCGCATAACCGTAAGTGTTCCCAGAATGCTGAAATTGGAAATTAGAAATTGGGCATTCAGACTTCATCTCTTTCCC
>JASEGY010000960.1 GCA_030019105.1 bacterium
ATAAGTGGCTCAATTTAAGTGAGCAAAAGTGGCTCAATTTATCTGAGCGGTATAGTTTTTAATCGGTCGATTACTTTGAATAGGGAGGCAAGCCATTATATCTCTGAGTATTCTGCACAGAGGAGGCGAGCCTTCGATCCATCGAAGAGTTCTGTTGTCAGAATTCCAAGTAATCTAATTAGACACGAGGAGTTTTTATGAGCCAGTCAAAAGTAAAGCTTAGGAAGCAGTTAAACGCTGACGCCTTGTTTGAAGTTGTCCGTTCAGGTTTTGAAAAAATAGAAGATCATCGCTCAACAGATGTTAAGATTTCTCTGGCTGACGCGCTTATGTCAGGTTTTGCCATGTTTTCTCTCAAAGACCCTTCCCTGCTCGCTTTTGACGAGAGACGTGTTAATAAAGATAAAAATTTAGAGACAATTTACAAAATAAATGATATCCCCTGCGACACCCAGATGCGCACGATTTTAGATGAAGTAGATCCTGTCGATATAGCGCCTTTGTTTAAGGATGTTTTTCGTCCACTTCAACGAGGGAAGGTGTTGGAAAAGATGGCTTTTATAATATTACCCCGCAACATTTGCGTTGTCCGCGAGAATGTTACGATTGCG
>JASEGY010000961.1 GCA_030019105.1 bacterium
CGCAATCGTAACATTCTCGCGGACAACGCAAATGTTGCGGGGTAATAGTATACAATACACCAGGCGCTTACACCGTCACCCTGGAGGTGAGTGGAACCCCAAAAGAAGGGCGAGCATTATATTGCCTGGGACGGCCGAAACGCCCACGGCAAAATGGTAGCCGGCGGTGTTTATATCTATTACATCGAGGCCGGCTGCTGGAAGGGTATGCACAAGATAGCTGTTATAAGATAAGGAGCAAAGGCAATATCTATGGTATCATAATTAGCGGAGGGAGTTGGGCTATGGTTAGCCTCGCTACCTCACAAGTAGGCGATTCCTTCTGGAATGCGGTTCGATTCCGCCTCCCTCCGCTGAAAAAAATACTTGACAAACCAGATGAAATACGTTATACTAAATTTGTGAGGTAGCAAAGAGGCGAACGCATACTCGACGGAATCGTTTGCGAGCAAGGGGAGACTTTTTTAAGTCACCTCTTGCTTTTTTATGCCCTCTACGTCTGCCCCTCTGCTGATTTGAACCATGCTTTTTAAGTAATTGACAGAAGGCAATATCTATACTTAACACGGGCATAACTTGCGGTTTTCGCAATCACACTGGATTCCCGCTT
>JASEGY010000962.1 GCA_030019105.1 bacterium
TTGTGATGACCCCAGGGTGGTGGAATTGTAATGGCCCTAATCCCATTTGGGGGGGAATTGTCGTGGCCCTCGACAGAAATCAACGAGATGGTAGAAAGTTGTATCTCTTTATACTTGAGAACCACCAATAAAAAAGTAGAATTTCAAGTAGCATACAAAGAAACCCTTCCTCCTGTATTAGTGGATAGAGAGGCACTAAGAATAGCCCTCATAAATCTGATTAGAAATGGAATCGAAGCCATGCCGGATGGTGGCCTGCTTAAGGTTAGCACAGGCAAAGAGAATGGGTTTGTCTTCATGGAAGTTGCGGATACGGGGAAGGGAATTCCAGGGCAAGAGCTTCCTCTCCTGTTTATTCCTCATTACTCAAGAAAAAAGGAAGGATTTGGCCTGGGATTGGCTATTGCCCATGATATAATAGAGGCCCACCGTGGAGAGATAAAGATAGAAAGCAAGGAAGGGCGAGGAAGTATATTTAAAATTATCCTGCCAATCAGGTGGATAGACTGAAGGTGGAAGGCTTTTAGGGTGTAATTTTGAACAATAAATTTCCGTAACTACTCAGCCACCAGATATTGATTTTTGAAGCCTGCAGAACACCATATAT
>JASEGY010000963.1 GCA_030019105.1 bacterium
CCGCAATCTGCAATCCAAAATTGGTTTGGTTGCGGCCAGAGGCCGCGCTAAGGAATCATCATTTACATGTATTTCAAGGACAATAAGCAGCACAAGAAACCACATATCCACGTCAAGTACCAGGAGCATGAGGTTGTCGTTGCTATTCCCGATGGTGAAGTGCTTGAGGGCAGCATTCCAAATTCCAGGATGAAGCTCCTGCAAGCGTGGATTGAGCTACACAAAGATGAACTGTTTGCTGATTGGGAACTTGCTGTATCAGGACAGCAACCCTATAAGATTGATCCGTTGAGGTAAGAAATGAATCCAAGAGTACGTGAAGTTTTCCCAACTGATGATTACAAACTGATGATAGTTTTCACTAACGGGGAACGAGGTCTTTACGATTGTTCCGATTTATTGGATTTTGGTGTATTTAATGAATTGAAGAATAAAGGCTATTTCAAGCAGGCAAGAGTCCTGGACGGTACAGTTGCCTGGCCTCATGAGCAAGATATATGTCCTGATACGCTTTATTGGGAGTCAACGAAAGAAAAAGCCTGACATAGGAGTATTAGAACGTGGATTTCGACACCCCTTTGGGAAAAATCTCGATTTTCTAAGTGCC
>JASEGY010000964.1 GCA_030019105.1 bacterium
AATCGTAACATTCTCGCGGACAACGCAAATGTTGCGGGGTAATATTATAAAGAGATTGGAGCTAAAGGAAGGTACAAAACTACCGTTAGTTGAAGAAGTCGAAGGTATTTTGATTAAAAAGAGGATGAGAGAAAAGAGCTATGAGTGGGAGGAGAAGGTAGATAAGCTCTTAAATAGAATATGGAACAGAGTAGAGCAATATCCTATTACTGAGGAAGAAATTGATCAGGAGGTCGAAAAAGTGAGGGCTAAGAGATATGTTGAAAGCCGTAGTTGACACCAATTTGTTTGTACGGGCGATGCTTAAAGGCAAGACTGCTCTGCCATTAATCATAGCCTGGAAAAAGAAGAGGTTTAAATTGGTCATCTCTGAGGCCTTAGTAGAAGAACTGTTTGAAGTACTTGCTCGTCCAAAGTTTACTAAGTATTTTACTTCTGAAGATGTTAGGGAGTTGGGGATAGATATTCTTGAGCGGAGTAGATTAGTCGATCCCGAGGAGAAGATTGATCTGTGTCGAGACCCGAAGGATAATATAGTGTTAGCCACATAACGCATAGCGCGGCCTCTGGCCGCAACCAAACCAATTTTGGATTGCAGATTGCGGAT
>JASEGY010000965.1 GCA_030019105.1 bacterium
GATCAACCCACTCCAAGGTCGGGGTGCAGTCATTGATATGGAACTGCCGGCTGCAGAATTCGGCCTTTGCCCCGGGATAAATCAACCGAGCCTTTACCCCGGTAGTATCCAGGACAAAGCTACAGCATTCACTCCAGTTGCCGGCATAGTTGTTATTACTGGGATCAATGGCCCTTACCCTCCAGAAATAAGTTCCATCAGGCAGATCTGAAGGGATGTAGCTCGTAGTTGTAGTAGTCGTATCGATGTCCACATCTTCGGAATCAGCGATAGAAAAAGACCGGTCACGGTCAATCTGAATCTGGTAGACAACGGCATTGGCTGTTTCAGTATGCGGGTCAGCCACTTCAGTCCAGATAAACCGCGGATCATTTATTCTTTGCCTACCTGTACCTGGACAGGAAGGATAAACCAGGGTGGGGGCATCCGGCGGCGGATAGTCTATCCGGTCGATGATTACCTTCCACAGATCACTCCAGGCAGTGCTGCAACTTTCAGTCTCACTCTCATCGTAGCCCCTTATTCTCCACCAGTAGGTTCCTTCCGGCAGGGAGGTGTCCGGGGTATAGCTGTGATTCGGATGAGTAATAATGGCTGTATAGAGTG
>JASEGY010000966.1 GCA_030019105.1 bacterium
AATATATTGTGGTTTAGGAACTTCAAAAATCAATATCTGGTGGCTGAGTAGTTACTTAAAATCTTTCCTTTGGTGTAGATAGCCAATCCATCGAAGGTAAGACCCTTAATAACATACAGAGTTTCTCGGTGTCCGGATATTGGATTTCGCGAACGAAGGGTTTTGTTAATCGCCGGTGCATTCCAAATGGATTCATAGACAATATCTCTGGTTAGGTGTTCGGCAGCCATTTCAGCTTCTGCCTTTTCTGTAAATAACACCTTTCTTGCCAGGACGAGTCGTTTGATTTTTATTAACGGCTCCATTTTCATGAATTCAGATCCTTAATGAGATCCTCGACATTATCGAATTCCTTCACTTCACCCTTAGCAATGGCTTCATCTGCTTCGCGCTCCTTTGCTTGCCATTCAGGGGTCCGGAACCAGGCATGGTCGTCGTCCTGTTCCGGAATTACAACCAACACCTCTTTGTTTTTGGGAAGGGGGATGTCTTCGCCCAATTCGATGACTCGATTGCCTTTGTATGTTGCTTTGTATGTTGCAGAGAGTGTTTGCTTAGCGCGGCCTCTGGCCGCAACCAAACCAATTTTGGATTGCAGATTGCGGA
>JASEGY010000967.1 GCA_030019105.1 bacterium
TTGGAAATTAGGAAAAGCGTGAAAGCCTAATTTCTAATTTCCAATTTCAATCCGCTTCGACGGGTTTGTAACCTGAAGTAAGAGGAGATTTTACTATGAGCCAGGAAATCGAGAAACCCTCCAGAGGCCGTCACTCGCCATTCGAGCAGATTAAGCGTACGAATGAAGCCGGGTTGGAATTTTGGTCGAGTCGAGATTTTGCGGAGGTATTGGGATACGACGATTATCGCAATTTTGAACGGGTTGTCGAGAAGGCCAAGTTGGCCCGTTTTAACAGCGGACATCGCATCGAAGACCATTTCGTTGACGTCACCGAAATGGTCACCATTGGCAGCGGCGCGGAACGGCCTGTTAAAACCATCCTTTTGTCTCGTTACGCTTGTTACCTGACAATCCAGAACGCTGATCCCAAGAAGGCATTTGAATTTGGCATGTGGATCAGCGCTGAATTCAAAATCTACCTGATCAAGGAGTTCCAGCGACTAAAGGACGAGGAGCAGAGACAGCTTGGCTGGGATATCCGGCGGAATCTGGCCAAGATTAACTACCGGATTCTTAGCGCGGCCTCTGGCCGCAACCAAACCAATTTTGGATTGCAGATTGCG
>JASEGY010000968.1 GCA_030019105.1 bacterium
GGTAAAGGTTGAGGAAGCCGGCGATGAGCTATTTGAGGCTGCTAAGCTTGAGGCTAATGAAGCAGGGGTTGAGGAAGTAAGCGATAAGGTGATCGACAAGGTTGCGAGGGTTGAGGCTGAAGGAATAAAGATCGAGAAGGCAGGCAATAATAAGGTGGTTGAGACTGGGAAGCTCGAAGCTGAAGAATCAAAGGTTGAGAATGAGATAGTCGAGGTTGCGGAGCTTGAAGGTGAAGAAGCAGTGGTTGCGGAAGCAAATGATGAGGTGGCCGAGGCTGTGAAGATCGAGGTTGAAGGAAGAGAATTTGAAGAAGCAAACGATGAGGTAGTCGAAGTTGCAAAGATCGAGGCTGAAGGCACAAAGGTTGAAGAAGCAGGTGATGAGACAGTCGAGGTTGCAAAGATCGAGGTTGAAGAGATAGAGATTGAGGAAGCAAGGGATGAAGTAGTCGAAGTTGCAAAGATCGAGGTTGAAGATACAAAGGTTGAAGAAGCAGGTAATGAGATAGTCGAGGCTGCGAAGGTCGAGGCTGAAGAAATAGAGGTTGTGGAAGCAAGCGATGAAGTAATTGAGACGTCTCTTTCGTCCCTTTTGTCCCTT
>JASEGY010000969.1 GCA_030019105.1 bacterium
ACATAACCTGTCTTGAATTCGCTTACCCCAAAATATTTATCTTAAGAGCTATAGTCAACGTTCAGGTGTCAGGTATCGGCAGTCAGGTAAAAGCCAAGAAAATCAAGGTGGCAGAGAATTCCACGATTTATAGGAGTAAATCATGATAGTAGAGAATAAAGATATCCGATGGAAACAACGGTTTCAGAATTTTGACAAAGCTTATTTGTTGTTAGAACGGACATTGAAGATAGAAAATCCATCAGAAGCGGAAAAGGGTGGAGTGATCCAATTTTATGAAATGGCGTTTGAGCTTGCCTGGAAATTAATGAAGGATTATCTGGATGAACAGGGGTTTACTGTAAAATCGCCGCGCGAAGCTATTAAACAAGCTTTTCAATCAAGTATTATTGAAAACGGGCATCTTTGGATTGATGCTTTAGAGGACAGAAACCTGACCAGGCATACATATAATGAAGACATTGCCATAGAAGTCGTATCAAAGATTCGTACGGTTTATTTTCCCATCCTGAGCCAATTATATAATTATATGAGGTCTGATGCAGAATTATACTATTACCCCGCAACATTTGCGTTGTCCGCGAGAATGTTACGATTGCG
>JASEGY010000096.1:0-5895 GCA_030019105.1 bacterium
CCTCTGAACCTGACAACCTGAACGGGTTCTACCATGACTTTTGAAGAGGATACGATGGAACTCTTTTTTTACCCTCGGGGATGGTATTGAGCGTGGATATCTTTCAGCCTGGCTTGATCAAGATGGGTATAAATCTGGGTAGTGGATATGTCGGCGTGGCCGAGCATCTCCTGAATAGACCGCAGATCGGCTTTATTAGCCAGCAAATGAGTAGCAAAGGAATGTCGTAAGGTATGCGGAGTAAGAGGAGTTTTGATTCCGGCCGAACGGGCATAATGTTTGATGATTTTCCAAAAGCCCTGTCTGGTGAGCGCCCTGCCCCTCCAATTTAAGAAAAGGAAGGGACTTATCTTGCCGCTTCTATTCTTTCCGGCCAATCTGCCTCTAACTTCCTCTAAATAATCTTTCACAGCCTTTGAAGCTGCTCTACCCACAGGGATAATTCTTTCTTTGCTCCCCTTGCCCATCACCCTGACAAAGCCAACATCTAAGTTAATATCCGAGGGAATAACAGAGATTAATTCAGAGACCCTCACCCCGGTAGCGTAAAGAAGTTCCAGCATGGCCTTGTCCCGTTTTCCAAGCTCTGAACCTGGATCAGGCTGAGCCAGGAGCCTTTCGACCTCTTCGTAAGTCAGGACATTGGGTAAACTTTTTCCTGTCTTGGGGGCGGCCAGGTTAATAGTGGGGTCTACGGTTACTATCTTCTCTTGAGACAGGTAGTGAAAAAATCGCTTGATGGCGATCTGTTTTCGGGCCAGCGAGGTAGGGGAAAGACCGCTCTCTTTTAAGTGAAGGAGGAAGGAGACGATCTCATCCCGACTGACATCTGTCCAGGAGTTGATCTCTTTTTTTTTCAAATAGGCCCTGAATTGCCGCAGGTCCTGTTCGTAGGCCTCACAAGTGGCCTCAGCCAGGCCCTCTTCCAGGGCAAGACGATCAATAAATCCGGCTATCCAGCGCTCCATCTATCCTTCCATCATTTCTTTTAGATTTAATTCCAGTCCCGGGAACAAATCAGGCCGAAAGACGTCACCAGCATCAATGCTTTTTGTCCGCCAGTAGTAGCCATCCTCATGCCGGTTATATTCTTCAATGGTCAATTCTTGAGGATCAATGATCCAGTACCAGGAAACGCCGGCCTCAAGATAGGCATTGAATTTTGTCACCCGGTCACGGCTGACTGTGCCCGGTGAAGATACTTCCACAACCAGATCAGGCGCTCCGTGGATTTTACCGTCATTCCCCATCCGATCCAGATGTTCCTGAGCTAAATAAACTAAATCCGGGACATAACTCTTCCGTTCGGTCAATTCAACATCAATTTCCGGCCAGATTCGACCTGCCTTCCGTTGAGTTATATAGCTAACCAGAGCAGCCCCTAATCGGATTAAGACCAGTTGATGACGTCCGTGTGGCCGAGCCAATGGGATTACCTCCCCTTCTTCGAATTCGTAATCAGGCGGACCTTCCGGCAGGTTTCGGAATTCCTCCAGACTCACTTCATGTTTTTGTGGAGAAGAAATCGTGGCAGTCTCTGCCATAGTTTATCACCTCGCTTTTTCGTGACCAGGCTAAACATGCCTCTTGACAAATCAAAGAACCGATGTTATACTAAATTGTCAGGTAGTGAAGAGTCGAACTGCTATTCGACGGAATCACGTGCGAGCAAGAGGTCTTAATCTTTGAGGCCTCTTGCTTTTTATTTGCCCCCCAATACCCTTGAATCCTTGATCCCCTGGGTTCTAACTTTCTGGCCACATTTCCTCCTCGTTACTCCTGAAGGCTTCTCCCCAATCATAAGGGAGTGTGAGGCAGCTAAGTCTACCCGTTCTGGGCAGCTAAAGCCGGCTTCGGATAGCCAGCCGGTAATCTCATCCTCCTGATAGCTTTTCCCGCCGGCAGTGCCAATAAGCATATTCAGAGAAAAGAGTACCCCATCCAGGGGCAGGGTTCCTTCCTGCCTCAGGACATAATCGTGAATGACCAATCTTCCCCCTTCTTTCAGGGCGCAAGCGGCCTTTTTGACGAGCCGCCGGTTGGTCTCCGGATCGTACATATGGATGATGTTGGAGAGCAGGACGAGATCAAATTCACTGCTTCCCCAATCTATTTCCCTCAGATCCCCTGGAAGTAGAGTTATTTGGTCGGTTAGATTATCCTGAGCGATCTTCTCTTTAGCTATTTCGGTGACTTGAGGCAGATCAATGATGGTCACCCTCAGGTCAGGATTTTGTTTAAGGAAATATCTGGGCAGGGTAGCCGGCCCGGAACCAACATCAAGGAGTTTGGTGGGGTCGTTGGCTGCAGGCGTTAAGTTCAGGGCAGAATAGATTTCCGGGGCTGAGAGGCAGCCAAGGTCTTCCATGGCCTCGATAAAGATCTTTCGCCTCTCCGGATTATCCTTTTGTCCGTCAGCCATTCTAAAAGCCGGCGGCTTTCCAGTCCTGACGGCTTCATCCAGGTGTAGCCAGTAAGTAAGAAGATGCTCCTGGTGACGAATAAGGTTGCCAAGGTAGGCATCGCCTCCTTTGACCAGACAGCGTCTGGCTAAAGAGGTGAGGGCATAATTTTCGTTGGCCTTAGCCAGCAATCCTAAAGCGACCAGGGCGTTAAGAAGTTGCTTTAAGGCATCACTGTTAAGTCGCAGCTTCTCAGATAGTTGTAAAGCCGTGAGAGCCTTTCCGGCCAAAGCCTCAAAGAGGCCGAACCGAAGAGAAACAAAAAGCGCCTGGGATCCCCAGTAGCCGCGGGCTAAAGCCTTAAGAGACTCAATATTATCAGTAAGAGTTGAGCTGATTATTTTCATTGGAAGTTGTTGGAGACTGTGCCTCTGTGATTGCGAAGCACGTCGCCAATTATCGTCTCTTTACTTGGTTTTTAAGTTGCCAGCCAGGCGTGCTTTGAGTTCGCGCCGCATACGTTTGATTTCATGCGCCAATAGTAACTCCTTATCTATTGTTCTCTGTGGTGAGTGGTTGCCAAAGAGCTTACCTTATCCCAGAAATCTTTTACATCTTGAGGGCACTCTTGAATTTCTGCTATTATATCCTTGTTGGCAAATGATACCGGAATACCTTCTTCATTCAACCTTTTCCGTAATGCAGTCAGGAAATATCTGCCGTCACAAAGCCGTATTTTGTTTTCCTTGCTTCTCCATTTTTTGTTAAACCAATCTTCCAGGTTGTGAATTTCTTTTCTCGTTTCGTTTTTCGCATAAATAAATTTAGTTGAAAACATTTGCTCGAATTCTGTCTCATATTCGCTAAAATCTTTCCCCTTATTTTCGTCCAGGAACTCCCGAATACCTTGTATATCCTGAATTCTCCAATCAAAAAATATCTGTTTCAAGAACCGATGGAATACATCGTCTTTTTGCTGGTCAATACACTCTAAAATCATCCTTTGAATATCTAATCCTTCTACCATCTTTTCCTGTTCGGACCTCTTTGTCTTATTTACCAGCATGGTTTTAATAGCTGACGCATCGAGAAGGTAATTTTCGATCTGTCTCCTGTCCCAAATATGAAGCTGCTCTTCTCGTAAATTGTGTTTCAGCCACTCATTATTCCTGGTTGCTTCATCCTTATCCACAGTAATCAGAAATTTTAACCCTATTTCCTCTTTTTTCCTCTGCAATTTCTTAACGGTATTCGCGATTTTAAACACGTTTCCTCTGCCGTTCATTGTTTCGAATATTGGGATTTGATCAGCAAGAGAAAACTTTTCTCCAAAGAGTGTTAAATACTTTTCATCACTTTCGCCTTCGACGAATACAACCAAATTGCTTCTTGGAGAGTAGCCGAATATTTCATTTTTGAAGTCAAAGCCGAGATCGTCGAATAGTTCGATAATGTCTTTATTATTTTTAGCCGGGACAGCAATAACTCCCCGCTTTTCAGGATAATATTTGAGAGAGAAAACCTTTTCGACCTCAACAGAATTAACCAGAGGGACAGAATGAGTTGTCAGAATAATTTGTTTTTGGGATGAAATATGTTGAACTATATCGACAAACTTTTTTACCAGCTCAGGATGCATATGAATCTCCGGCTCATCAAGAAGAACGATATCCGAGTCATTCATAAAGATGTTGGCTATGATCAAGACCAGCGATTGCATCCCCAATCCGGTCTGATGAACGTCATAATTGACTTCTTCAAATCCACTGTTTTTCTTGAATCTTTCCTGGATTTTCAAGACATAATTATTGGTCTCTTCATCATGGTCAATGGTAAGATCTTGTATTTCAGGGAATACATTCAAGATGTGATTCTTGATCCGATCAAACCTTTCAGGATCATCTTTTTTAATTACATAAAGCTTTTCCCTGACTCTTTGCGGGTTATTCTCCACCCTGGCCTGCCTTATGGCTCTGAATTGTTCAGAGGAAGCAATTGATCTGGCGCTGTCTAAATACAAAGGGGCATCAAAAAAGCTGTAGAAGTCTATGTTTTTGATACTCGTTAGGGCCTCTGATAAAATTCCCCTTTGACGGGTGGTCAGGTCGTCATTTTTTTCAAGAGAAGAAAAAGCCGGTTGAATATCTATTTGCGTATTTTCAATCTTTTTATTAACAACATTGTAGGTGACTCGCTTGATAATCTCCAGTCTTTCAATTTGTTCCGGAATAGGATCAAAATCTTCTTCTTGATATCGGTGCTTAATTTGCGAAAGACAAATCTCCCAATCTTTCCTGCTGAAGAGAAGCCTGACCTCTATTTCACAACTGCCATTTTTGGTAAGATAATTTACGCAATCATTGACATTTATGGTTGCCGGCAGCCCAAAACCAAGCGCTAATGCTTCCAATACAGCGGTCTTTCCGGCGTTGTTCGGGCCGACTAACACATTTACATCCTCATTAAACTCAATAGGTCTACCGGATGCGATCTTTTTGAAGTTAGTAAGAGTTAAGCTGATTATTTTCATTGGAAGTTCCTGGAGACTGTGCCTCTGATTGCGAAGCACGTCCGTGATTCATCTCCTTGTTCACCAGTTTATCGATCCACTGTTTTCGCTGGTATACGAGACACACCAACATGGGAATCATCAACAGACTCACGATAACAACCAAGTATTGGTTTTGAGGAATGGAGGAACTGAACCACTCACCGAGCTTGAGAACATCGAGCATAAGAAGGGCGGTTGCCGAGTTCCAGTACCACACGTCGAGACAGTCATTGTAGTCCACAGTCTCCATCAACTTGTTGTGGGATTCGATGTCAGGAGCTTTTCGTAAGGCGACTTCGGCCATTTCTCCCCGCAGACTTCTTTCCCTATCTCCTCCAGGAAATGACCAATGCAGTTTGCCGCGAAACCAAGTCCATAGATGATTCTGTTGATTTAATAGCTTTTTTGAGAGGTCGCTGCAACCGTAGCATATAGTTATTTATTGCAGCATTAGCATGTTGCAACTCAATTTTTAAGCCTGGGCAAAATTGGACTAAATCAACAGAATCATAGATGAGCAACAGGTCTTGCGAAGTCGACGGACTTTGAATCAGATCGGGAAACAAGACTCTGAGGACGCCATAGGCGAGTACTCCCGGAAGAAAGGTCGCGAAAATAAAGAAGCGCCCAAGGGATGCCAAGAATTCGCTCATTTGTTTTACCTCCTATCACTCATTATCTTCCAGCTACTTCCTTCAATTTCTTAAAAAACACCTGACCATCATCGTATTTAATTACCCATTCCCCAACGGCTTCAAGTAGCCTCAATTCTCTGACTCCCTGCAACAAAGGACTAACCTCCTCAGCCATACCCGGCCCGTAGCGCCGGTTTACCTGCAGGGTAAGCATGCGCCGTTCCGACTCCAACCCCTGGTGGAGTCCTTGTTGGAGTCCTTGTTGGAGTCCTTGTTGGAGTCCTTGTTGGAGTCCTTGTTGGAGTCC
>JASEGY010000096.1:5993-10405 GCA_030019105.1 bacterium
CCCTCCTGGAGTCCCTCCTGGAGTCCCTCCTGTCGCCCCGCTTGGAGCCCTTCCTCCTTCCATTCCATAGTCCATTCTTTAACCCGTTCAGCCAACATATTTTTCACCTCCTGCAGTTCTATCACCGATGGTATTTCTACTCCCTTAAAACGGGCGGGGAGCAGAACACGGTGCAACCAGACAGTAAAGGCACGCCTTAAACTTGTCTGTTCGGGGGCTTGCAACCATTCCACAAGACTGCTGACCACCCTTTGGATATCTACCGGCTTCCTGCTGTTCTCTAAACTAAACAAGGCAGCCGCCAGGTTTTGTTTAGCGGGAAGATCCGTTTCGGTATATTTGCCTTCATCCAGAAGTAAATAGTGAAACCGGGGCTGGTAGGCTTCCAGCCCGCCAGGCACCGATACAATAAGATCCGCCACCTCTTGCACTGCATCCCAGCGCTTTTTCCCATTATACAAAACAATCGGAAAAACCGGAGGTAATCGCCCATCAGAAAGGGTCTGTTTGCTCTTAATCAGATCCTGATAGAGCAAAGCTACATAGACCAAAACTCGGATCGCCATGTAACGGTCAATTGTAGACTGAAATTCCAGAAGCAGGTAAACGTAAAGCCAGCCGTCGCCCCATCTGAGTCGCCAAATTATATCGTCTTCTCTGTCTCGAAGGTCGTCGGTTACATAACTTCCGCTTACCTTTTCCAGACTCGAAAAATCAAGCTCCTTTACCCATTCCTCCCGGACAAAACCCTGGATAAGGTCCCGAACCATTTCCGGATGGGAAAAAAGCTGTTTGTAACTGTGATCGTGGTTACGCTTCATTTAATATCTTCTCCACCCTGGGAGCTCGAATTCTAAAGGCCTGAGGAAAATCAGTCCCCAGCAAAGGCCTCAAGTAATTTCTGAAGGCCTCCGTGATATGACTTCTCATTCCATCGATAAACTCATCCGGCATATGTCTCGTCTTGCCGCCTATTTCCGATACAGGGACAAATCCGTACTCGACGGAGTAATCACCTGTGCGCTGAATGGTTACTGAGCCGTTTTTGCCATACCACAACGCATATTGAACCGCCTTTTCACCTGCTTCCCTGGCTTCCTGCCTGTCCACATCACTGACACAAGCGATGAATGATCTTTGCAGATAGCCAAAGGTGTCGGAGCGGACTCTTTTAATATTAGTGGTCTTTTTTAGATGTGAACCTAACAGGTCTCCTAAGGCTCCAGTGCCTGATAACTGGACATTGCCGTGGGCATCTCTTTCCACCGCCGATTGAAGTTTGGCAGCAACAGGCACGTGATCTTCGTCCTGTATGCCTTCTGAGACAGCGATGACACACCGTCCGTATTTATCATAGACCGATAAGACATCCTTCGTGAATCTATCGAGATTAAAAGAAACCTCAGGTAAATAAATCAGATGCGGCCCATCATCCGGATATTTTTGGGCCATGGCTGAGGCGGCCGTTAAAAACCCGGCATGCCGGCCCATGACCACACCGATATATACTCCAGGCAAGGCCCGGTTGTCGAGATTAGCGCCGATAAATGACTCGGCCACAAACCTGGCCGCAGAAGGATAGCCGGGAGTATGGTCGTTCAGAACCAGGTCATTATCAATGGTCTTGGGGATGTGGATGGCCCTGAATTCATAATCGGCGTTTTTGGCTTCTTCATTGACAATCCTGACGGTATCGGATGAGTCATTACCTCCGATATAAAAGAAATACCGGACACCGTGCGCTTTTAAGGCCTTAACTATCTCGGCACAATATTCCTTGTCAGGTTTATCCCGCGTAGAAAGCAAAGCTGAGGCAGGTGTTTTGGCTACCTGTTCCAGGTTGTGGCTTGTCTCCTGGGTTAAATCAAGGAAATCTTCATTAACAATGCCCCGGACGCCGTGTTCTGCTCCATAAATTTTTATTACCTGAGAAAACTTCCGGGCTTCAAGAACCACCCCGACTAAACTCTGGTTGATTACCGCGGTAGGCCCGCCACCCTGAGCGACAACTACTTTGCCTTTTAGTTCCATTTCTGTCTCCTTTCTTATTTCGGCCTTGTAAAGTTTATTTCAAAACTCCTACAGTTATCGCGCCTAAAGCCCCTCCGATTAGGACACCATTAACTAACCCCTTTAAACCTGACCTGGTCAAAAACCAAGGCCGTGCTTCTCTCTTCAACTCTTTGATGTATAGTTCATTGACTTCGTCAAGCTTGTCACTATAATCTTTCACCATCATTTGGAGTGTATCCGAGTTTGCTTCTAAAAGAGTTGTGATAGAATCTTGAGTAAGAAGCTGATGCTTTAGATTCTCGATAAGACTATCAGCAGACACCATACGGTTTTGGTATAATTTTTCAGTACTTTCTAAAGCTTTGCTCAAGCTTATGACTTTCGATCTGCATAAATCGAGATCATCTTCACATCCTTCAAGAGCCTCTGCTAGTTGTTTACAATTCACAGTCTGAGCGTAAATTTGAGAAGACGTTAAAATTATCTGACAAAACAATAGCACGGAAACAACAAAAATATATCGTTTCATTCTACACCTCCAATAAGCGATAACCATTAATTTCAATATCTGTGCTTGCAGGACTTTCTGTTTCTATCGACTCACGTTCAGGTTGGACAATCTCAACAAAACCGGATTCCTCTTTATATCTGCGCAAAAGTTCCCTTCGCTTCTCGCTCCGAGTTTTGCTGGTTTCCACGAACTCCCCGGCATTTTTTATCAACTTTTTATTAAGCGTTTGACGGTCCTGTAGTTCGGCATCGATAATGTCAATTTCTGTTTGATACTTGTTTCCCTTTTTCGCCAGTTTCTCCCGTTGTTTTTTGAGAGTGTCGATGACACTTTTGTTAGCCATCACCACTTCGTTACGGGTCTTTTGTATTTCTTTGAATTGCGCCATATTTTCGTTATGCTCTGCAATCTTTTTCTCCACATTAAAAGCCTTCTTCAATTTCCGATTTACCAGATAGGCGCCAAATATACCAGCTCCCACAGCCAGGCCAATTCCTATTTTGGGGTGTTTAGGAACCACAAATTTGAATATTAGACATATAGCTACAATAACCGGTATAAGAACCACAAGTATCTCGATGTATTTTTCAATGTCACCCATTAGATGTCCTCCTCTGTTTCTACAAGGGTTAAACCACTTTGGACTATTTTAGCAAGTCCAGTTGGTTGCGTTTCGAGTCCATTTTTTTGCTCAAGTTTCTTCTTCTCTATATCATAATTATCTTTTTTGAAACGACGAACGGTATAACTACCAGCCAGACCAAAAACGATCCCAGCCAATGCAACCAGCCCCGCTTTCATACTATCCATTATTTTAAGAATTGTGTCTGCTTTTGGAGTGCCGGCATTCATCCAGGCCAATACTCCGAACCCAACCCAGAAAAGTGATACGAAAATGAGCAATAGCATGGCATACGTCAATATAGTGAAAAGGAAATCGGGATATCCTACCGAATTTTTCAACAACCAGGAACTTGGGTTTCCTCTTAAATTTTGCATATCTACCTCCTCGAGTTATTTAAATAGGCTCTACGCGGATTCGTGGGGTAATTAAGTGCCTATCCCATTCGGGTAACACTCAGGGGATACCTTCCCGAAAGCTTGAAGCTTTCGGGAAGGTAAGAATGCCACCCTGATTTGAACCATGCCGGTAATGGAACTTTTCAAACACTTGAAAGCTGTTATTTACCCCTCAAATCCTTAAATACTTTGCAATACCGTCTGCAATGGCGGTAATCAAAGTTGAACGGTAACTCTCTTGCTGTAACAATTCAAGGTCTTCGGGATTTGTCATGTAACCGAGTTCCAATAACGTAGAGGGTGGAGTGGTACGATGAATCCAGGCGAGGGTCCTCCCTAATTTGACAGTAGAGAGCATACCACCATGACTGAGAACGATACCAGCATCCTTGCAAGCATTAGCAATAGCGCTTGCAAGTGCGGTGCTTTTTGAAGATTCTTCGCTGTAGATGGCATAAAAGCCACGCCTGTTCGGGTAAACACGAAGTTGGCCTGTCGCTTGATCTTCTGCGGCGGCAACATTGCAGTGGATAGAGACAACCGCATCAAACCCTGGAGATTCTTGCCGGTGATGTTCATTGACAAGTTGGCAACGCGTCCGAAGAGGTGGTACGCTAAAGTCTGCTTTTCGCGTTGTGAGCACACGATACCCACGTCTTTTCAATTCTTCGTTCAGTTGCAGTGTGTATTCCCGGTTCATATCTTTCTCCAGCACACCACCCCAGGCAGCGCCGCTATCCGTCCCACCATGACCGGCGTCTGTACATAGATTAACCATAGTAGCCTCCTTTTGTTAATAAGACCTCGTTCATCGAAACGATGAACAAGGCCGAAAGACGCAACAACCCTGAACGTTGAACCAGGAACC
>JASEGY010000970.1 GCA_030019105.1 bacterium
TTGTAGGTTGTAAGTTACTTCTACAACCTACAACCTACAACCTACAACCTACAACCTACAACTTACAACCTGTTCAAAATCACTATTTATGACCGTGCTGAGTATAGTTACGACTGTAGGCTGAAGGCGATTAGTTTTTAGTATATGAGGAGGAATAATTGTGAGTATAGATAGTTCGCAGATTGGTCGTTGTGTAAGTATTGCCCGTGAATTTGGGGTAGAAAAACTGATCCTTTTTGGAAGTGCTGTGGAATCTCCTGAGTTTGCGTCTGACCTGGATATTGCTTGTGATGGTGTTGATGGCTGGAAACTTTTTGAGCTAGGCGCGCGTATCGAAGAAGAGATTGGAATTTCTGTTGACATAGTTCCGCTCCAACCAGTAACTCGTTTCACCCGGCACATTGTTAAGAAGGGGAAGGTGTTGTATGAACATTGATGATCTAAAGGAAGAGGTTAGTATCGAAGAAGAGGTTTTGGATTGGTACAGGATGTCACCGGCAGAACGTTTTGCAGAGTCCCAGAAACTATGGGAGATTTTTGTGCTTTTTGGAGGGAATTATGACCCGGAGCCCGATACCCAGAGCCCTTTTTACATTTTTG
>JASEGY010000971.1 GCA_030019105.1 bacterium
TCCCCAAAAGTGTAAACCGATCTCCAACGATTTTCAGGCTAAATGAAACGATGCCAAAATCTGAGAACAATTTTTCCAATCCTGGCAGGGTGAATCTGACACGATCGGCAGGTGTGTTGAGATAGGCATGCATAAAAGGAGTATCAACAAAAACATACCCGCCTGGTTTTAGAACTCGATAAATCTCCGTGACTCCTAATAACGGATTCTGGAAATAATACAATACGGCCTGGGCGATAAGGCCATCGAAAATAGAGTCCTTAAATGGCAAAAACTGCCCATCTGCCACTACGTCTACCCCTGGAGAAGGACAAATATCTGAGTTTATCGCCTTCTTCAAAATATCTTTTCCAAGATTCTCTATACCATAACCAAGAGTTTCTCCACCTCCTACTATTAGGACTCGAGGGGTATTTGTGCTGTTCTTTAACAACTCTTTTAATCTTGCATAGTTCGTTTTTGCCGTAACATTCAGGTTCGGAGAAGGGGGACTGATTAAGCTCAAGAGTCCATGGAGTTTCATGTTAAGACCTCCTGTTAAATAAATATAGCTTTTAAGATAATGTTTTTGGGGTAAGCGAACTCAAGACAGGTTGTTC
>JASEGY010000972.1:0-314 GCA_030019105.1 bacterium
CTCCGATCCACAGCTCATCCCCCAGCTTTTCAACGCTGGTGGGTTCGGGCCTCCACTCCGTTTTACCGGAGCTTCACCCTGGCCATGGATAGATCACCCGGCTTCGGGTCTACTACATCTAACTAAATCGCCCTATTAAGACTCGCTTTCGCTACGGCTCCACCAGACGGCTTAACCTCGCTAGATACAGTAACTCGCTGGCTCATTATACAAAAGGCACGCTCTCACCCCGACAAGTCGGGGCTCGAACTGCTTGTAGGCACATGATTTCAGGTACTATTTCACTCCCCTCCCGGGGTTCTTTTCACCTTTCC
>JASEGY010000972.1:324-596 GCA_030019105.1 bacterium
GGTGGTCCTCGTAGATTCCGACAGGATTTCACGTGTCCCGCCGTACTCAGGAAATCCGTCAAGAGATCGCTTACCTTTCGCTTACGGGACTTTCACCCTCTGTGGCGGACTGTTCCAAGTCCTTCAACTAGATAGCGATTTTGTAACTCTTCGATCCTTCTGCAGAAGGATCAGACGGCTCCTACAACCCCCACCAGAAAACGCCTGCAGGCTATCACGCCTGATGGGTTTGGGCTCTTCCCCGTTCGCTCGCCGCTACTAAGGGAATCGAG
>JASEGY010000973.1 GCA_030019105.1 bacterium
CCCTGCCGGGTGGGCTTGAGCCGTATGTTAGAAATAATAAACGATATTACCGAAGGGAAGGGTAGTGAAGAAAAGCTTGCGATTCTACAGGATACGGCTGAGACAGTATCCATCGCCTCATTATGCGCCCTGGGCAAAACATCTCCTAATCCGGTACTATCCACCATAAAATATTTTCTCCCCGAATACGAAGCTCATATAAAAGAGGGCCGATGTCCGGCTGGTGTATGCAGGGAATTAATCAGGTATTCTATTAATGAAGAGACTTGTAATGGCTGTAGTGCTTGTTTAAAGGCCTGTCCTCATGATGCTATTTCAGGAGAGAAGAAACAGGTTCATAAAATTGATGAAGACAAATGCCAGAAGTGCGGTATCTGTATGGAAGTATGTAAGTTTGAGTCAATCAATCTTTTATAAGAGGGAAATAAATGAGCGAATATGTAACACTTACAATCGATGGCTCTAAGGTAAAAGCCCCGCGTGGCAGTTCGGTACTGGATGCGGCTATGGAGTACGGTATATGTATCCCGCATCTGTGCCATATGCACTGGGTCACACCTATCGGAGCCTGCCGGCTGTGTATCGTAGAAGTAGT
>JASEGY010000974.1 GCA_030019105.1 bacterium
TAGGGTGGCTCAATTTATCTGAGCATACCTGGCTCAATTTAAGTGAGCGCTATAGACACACGTAAGATGTTGGTCATGAGTCAGTTCCAGGACTTCGCCCGGTTGTCACGCCAGGAAACCATGGTCATGGTGCGTAGATTCCTCAAGCAGGCAGTAATTGAAAGCGCAGTCGCTGAGCGAGGCGGACAGGTCAGTAGGAAACGACAAGAGGACATCGAACGGGAAGCCGAGAGGAGCCTGAGACGCATGCCGTGGGGTCAGTTGGAAAGGCGCTTATTTGAGCAAGGAGGATGGGTAGAGAAGGACAGGCAGGAAAGGGTGATGTATGTCACTCTGAAGCCATTCAAAAATCGGTTATTAGAACGGGCTTGTGAGTTGCTGTCTGAGTATCTTAACCAAACCCAGACGGTGATGCGTTGTCAGGATGGAGATTATACCCTGCGTTACGCTTGTCGGGCCTCACCACTGCCCTGAAAAAAAGTGTCCAGAAATCAAAAGCCTGATTTTGCCCTCATGAGGCATACTTTGGAAATCTCTGATGAGCAGTCAAAATTTTGACCTGCACTTTACTATTTTTTACTCCCTAAATGTTA
>JASEGY010000975.1 GCA_030019105.1 bacterium
GCAATCTGCAATCCAAAATTGGTTTGGTTGCGGCCAGAGGCCGCGCTAAGCTTTCTCAAGGGTATTCTTTAGAAGAAGCAAAGAAAAACCTCTTTGACAGATATTGGATTAAAAGATGAAGCAGAAGATAAAGGCGGAGACAAGATAAAATGTTAACCGAAATTCAAGAGATAATGAAGATGTTTAATGATCGACCATTGATAAAAGACATTGTTCCCCTTCACCCTATGTCTGACGAGGATATCTACCAACTTCTTAAAAGACGAACAAGCAAGTTTCCTCAGGTCCTTCCGGAAGAGATAAGGGAAGTGGTCGTAGATTTTGCTGAAGGTAATCCAAGAGAGGCCCTTCTTCTTTGCCAGAATTCTCTTCTTGGAAAGCGTATTGAGCCTCCTTTTAAAATAGAAGATGCTGTGCTTAGCTTAGATGATTTGAAAACAGAGATGGAGAAATTTGTCAAGACCTTTGTTAATAATCTGAAATTAAGCGTGAGAGAAACTGAAGTGCTAACAGTAATCTTTCAGAATAATACCATTACAACAGACCTCGTGCTTTCATATCTGGAATAAGGGCAATTTCTGGACAGTCTTGAT
>JASEGY010000976.1:0-232 GCA_030019105.1 bacterium
ACTTGAGATTCTTCAGTTGCTTTGTTCCTTCAGAATGAAACTCATCTCATTGTTCCATAATGCTAATTTTGAGCTGAGCGAAGAATCTAAAATTGATTTAAATATAATATCTCATAATTAATGAAATTATTCAATAAATATTTTCATAATTTAAATATCAGACCTCATTCCTGCCCAACAGGGCAACTATGTAACTCTTTGAGTAGAGTTGTTCTGCGCTGTTCCACTAAAA
>JASEGY010000976.1:242-592 GCA_030019105.1 bacterium
ATTGGACATTGGATGGCAGCCCTGAACGACACAACCTGAAACGAATCAATATGTTAGCATTTCGGGGCCGCTGTTTTTCCATCGAGAATGTCCAGGAAAATACTCGCAAAAGCACGAGGTCTGAATATACCGTATTACGGAGCTTGCTTTACTTTATGATATTTAATAAAATTAAGCCTGTGACTTTTACCAATGTTTTACTCTGAGCTTTTGATATGAAAATTAACGAAATCTTCAAGAGTATTCAAGGAGAGACATCTTATGCCGGCCTGCCTTGCGCCTTCATACGTGTAACAGGCTGTAATTTACGCTGTAGCTACTGCGACACAACTTACGCTTATGAAGATGGG
>JASEGY010000977.1 GCA_030019105.1 bacterium
TTAGCATAAAGAGTTACCCTTAACTTAATGGCAGTGGGGCGTTGCCCTGGGCTGTCATATTACGCCCCCTTGGGGCTTAGAGCCGAAAACAATCCCATCCAACGGACCCAGTGTCTCCAATTTAAGTTGTCGATGATTAATGCTGTGGATTAGGCTGGAATAAGTGGTGTGAACCCTGGTGAGATGAAGTAGAACGATGGTAGATTGGGACGCATATTTTCGCAGATTAAATTAGGGATGAGTGATGAGGGAGAAGGGATGAGCGAGGAATGATCCCTCATTTCTATTCCCTTCTCCCTGAAAGTGATCTGCGTTTATCTGCGTTCTGATTAAATAAAAAAGAGGCTTATCCTGAGGTTCACTTCCTCAAAACAAGCCTCCGTGCTTGGTTTATTACCTTTTCTTATTTTATCGGCATTTTAAAGGCAATACTTAAGCCTTTTTCGGGTATCTTCTCAATAACTTTGGGTAATAAATTAGGCTGTGCAAGTTTGTAGTGGTCGAGCTTGCTCGACGTTTTGGCAGAGCAAGCTCTGCAACTATACTCAGCACGGTCATAAATAGTGATTTTGAATAGGTTGTAAGTTGTAG
>JASEGY010000978.1 GCA_030019105.1 bacterium
AAGGACTCATTTCATCTACTGGTGGGAATGTACCACCATGGGTGTCTTTATAGTCACCCACGAATGAATCATTGGTGGCATTGCGATTATGGGTTGTGTAACTGAGGTTAAGATTTACTATTCGGTCCTCTGCAAGATTCTTTCTGTAACCAATTCCTGTCTCATAGCGAGTAGTCTTAATATGCTCTGCACTTTCTGCATAGAAATTTTCAAATGTATCTACATCACCACCCTGTCGCTGCTCATTTGCGGATCTTCCTGAAAAGCTAATCTTGTCATCTCCAAACACATCGTACCAGTTTATCTTTGCTCCACCAGTAACATTATCGGTCTTCACCCGGTCAGTAAGGCGTTCTTCCTCAACAGAAAGACATGAGTCTTTCTCTAAGATTTCATCGCCAACAGTCTTTTGAGCAGTGAGCGTTATATCCATATTTGCCTTTTTCGTAGAGGCAAATATCTCATAGTTATTGGTTTTATGCTCTCCAAAGCTCATATTTACATTCATTGTAGGCTCTTTAGTTGGCTTTTTGGTGATGATGTTAATCACCCCTGCAATAGCACTTGCCCCGTAAAGGGCAGAGCCTGCAC
>JASEGY010000979.1 GCA_030019105.1 bacterium
TAGCCGGCGGTGATATGTCTTACCGGGTTCGGATTAACTTTTATAATTGGTCTGATTCCTATGGCGTAAACCAAAGTAGCGGTGGGGCCGGCACTGTTACTGTCACTGTCTATGACAGAGCAGGAAATGACACCAGCCAGACGTTTTATACCTACGAAGATACCGCTAAGCCAGACCCAATAGACACCATAGTTGTCCTTATCGATACTCCAAATGATTTTGGACAAAGCCTGACCATAAGCTGGATAGTACCTCAGGACAAGGGAACTGGAACGAATCCGCCTTCAGGAATGGGGACCTACTATATTTATGCTGATATTCATCCCATAGTACCTCCAACTGACCTCAGTACGTGGACACCGGATAATGTTGTTCAAGTCATTGGTGATCCGGGACAGACAGTCTCAGCCTCGGTAAGCACATACAGAGGAGGCATACCTCTGACCAACGAACATCTTTATTATGTAGCGATTATTCCAGCGGATAATGTGAGTAATCCTAATTGGACCCTTGACTGGGCTACTTACGATGGTATCGGCAATTCGACCGGCCCGCAGCGGCCATGGTATGATAAATGGTCCTGGGCACCG
>JASEGY010000097.1 GCA_030019105.1 bacterium
TTATACTATTTCATAATTAAGATTGTTTAAAAAAATTAAGCGAATAATGGGTTATTACTCCTACTACTTAATAATACTATTATACGAGGGAGGTTGAAATGGTAAAAATCAGGCGGGTTTTAATCAGCGTTTCTGACAAGCGGGGCATTATTGCCCTGGCCGAACAACTGAATCAATTAGAGGTATCTATTATCTCTACCGGGGGGACAGCTAATGTCCTCAAGGAAGCAGGTATCCCGGTAACAGTGATTTCTGATGTAACAAAATTTCCTGAGATACTGGAAGGCCGGGTAAAGACCCTGCATCCGGCCGTTCATGGCGGTATCCTGGCCAAACGGAGTCCGGATCATTTAGAAGAACTGGGCAAATATGGAATTGAGCCTATTGATATGGTGGTAGTCAACCTCTATCCTTTTGCTGAAACCGTTCGGCGCAGCCCCTCTGAAGAAGAGGCTATTGAGAACATTGACATTGGCGGGCCGACTATGATCAGGGCCGCCGCTAAGAACTACAAATATGTGGCCTCTGTAGTTAATCCGGCCCGTTACGAAGAGATCATCACAGCTTTAAGAGAAAACGGCCATTGTTTGCAAGAGGACTTGCTGTTTTCTCTGGCCCGGGAGGCCTTTGCTCATACGGCGGCCTACGATGCCCTGATAGCTAACTATTTTCAGCGGGATGTCAAATTCCCTGAGACACTCAATCTGAGTTACACCAGGGTGGGTGACTTGAGATATGGAGAAAATCCCCACCAGCAAGCAGCCTTTTACCGGAGGCCGGAGATCAGGTCACCGTCTATTGGAAATGCCGAGAAGTTGTGGGGCAAAGAACTTTCCTACAATAATTTACTCGATTTAGATGCCGGCCTGGAAACAGTCAGGGAATTCGATGAGCCGGCCGCCGTAGTTATCAAGCATAATAATCCTTGCGGGGTGGCCAGAGGAGATAGTCTGTCTGAGGCATATCTCCAGGCCAGGGAATGTGATCCTGTTTCGGCCTTTGGTGGGGTAGTCGGATTGAACCAACCGGTTGACACGGAAACAGCCCGCCGGATCACGGAAACCTTTATTGAGGCTGTCCTTGCCCCTGATTTTACCCCGGAGGCCCTTGAGATCCTCCAGGAAAAGCGTGATCTCAGGATCATTAAAGTCGGTTCCCTGGAAGGAATGGGCCCCAGAGAGATGTATCTCAGGCAAGTAACGGGCGGTTTATTAGTTCAGGACCGGGATTTGGCCCAGATTGATCGGGACAATCTAAAGGTTGCCACTCAACGTCAGCCTACTGAAGAAGAAATAGCCGCTTTTCTTTTTGGCTGGAAAGTAGTTAAGCACGTCAAGTCTAATGCCATTATCCTGGTCCTACCCGATCGGACGGTGGGTATTGGGGCCGGACAGATGAGCCGGATTGATTCCACCCGGATAGCTATAGCCAAAGCCGGAGATAAAATAGCCGGCGCAGTGCTGGTCTCAGATGCCTTCTTTCCCTTCCGGGATAATGTTGACGAGGCAGCTAAAGCCGGCATTAAGGCCATTATTCAACCAGGGGGGTCTGTGCGGGATGAAGAGGTGATAAAGGCGGCTGATGAACATAACATGGCCATGGTCTTTACCGGCCGGAGGCACTTCAGGCATTAATAACCGCAACCGTGCAAATTGCAAATTTAGGTAACTACTCAGCCTCTTTATTAACCACGAATGAACACGAATTATCACGAATTTTTATAGCACACGGGTAACTACTCAGCCTCTATATAGTGGTCTTGACTGTTAAAACTACAATATATTGTGGTTGCATGTTTAAAAGTTAGCTAAAACTCCTAAAAAATGGCTTTCTATGCAACCCATAAAAGTAGGCAAACCACAATATATGGTGTTCTGCAGGCTTCAAAAATCAATATCTGGTGGCTGAGTAGTTACGCACACGGATGACACGGATTCGACGGATTTCCACTGATTTTTATTATCCGTGTGTATCCGTCTCATCCGTACAATCCGTGTTCTATTTGACTCATCGGCTAAATTGGTGGATTGCTGCTTTTATTCGTGTGTATTCGTGTCAATTTGTGTTAATTCGTGGCTGAGTAGATACAAATTTAGCAGTTAATATTTTAAATTTAAAATGTTAATTTTGCAATGATAAATTTAAAAGGGGAAGAGATATCTCTCTTCCCCTTTTTTCGTTGTTCCCTCCCGGAACTTATTACCTATTTTCTCATGAGGCAAACTATTGCCTCAGAAACCAGGTTTCTTCAAGAAACCTGGTTTCTGCCCGCAAGTGCCTTCCCACCAATATTGAGAAGCTACCGTTATTACTCTCATCCGGCCCATATTATGTGGCTAATAGCGACAGGACATTAGCCGGAGCCATATTGGCTTGCGCTAACATAGAGGTCCCTGAGTTCAAGAGAATCTGGTTCTTAACAAAATTAATGGTCTCTTTGGCAAAGTCAAGGTCCTCAATTCGGGATAGGGCCGCTGTGTGATTCTCATAAGATGTCTCATTGTAGCTTAAATGATGTTCCATTCGGTTCTGGAGCGCACCCAAATCAGACCTGTTCTTGGACAGCTTGTCAATAGCCGTATCCAGGAGAGCAATGGCGCTATTGGCTGCATCCTGAGTGGCTACGCCGTTAGTCTTCAGGACATCAATGGCTAAGGCAGAGGTGCTTACTGTCGCGATGTTGGTCTTAACCCTTTCATCCTTATTGGCCCCGGCATGGAAGACCAACCCCTCTCTCCGGTAATCAGAATTAACCGCTGAGGTAGGGGTATAGGTTCCCTCCGTGATGTTGGTCTCGGAAAGGAAGCCAAATCCGTTGGTTGACGGAGTTTCTGATAAGGTAAGGTCCTTCTGGAGGTCATCGCTTCGAATAGCAAATTTATCCTCCAGGGTGTCGTAGTACATAGTGACATCAATGTTACTGTTGTTGTTGACATTGTCCATAAAGCTCTGGACTGTGCCGGTAACACTAAAGGTCTCTCCATTAATGCTTATTGTGCCGGTCGGTTGATTATGGAAATGAGCCTGATCAAATCCCTTGGTGAGATCTATGCGGTCTTTATCTTCATCGGTTGCAGGATTGACCTCGTAGGTACTTATTGCCGTAGCATTGGCGCTTGGGGCCCGGAAGATGTTGGAATAAGTGGTAGTATTCGCCGTCGTCGTATAACGATCAAGGATATTCGCCTCAAAGAGGAAATTAGTGGCGTTCCCACCTACGGCCGACAGGGTAAGGTCCGTTCCATTATCAGACTGGATAAGAAACTCATCATTGGTGGCATCGTAGCTTATGGTTGCCTTAGCCTTATCAGAGGCATTAATCGCATCCATAAAGGACTGGACAGAGGCATAATCGGCTACACTGAACTCAACTCCATTAATGGCAATCGTTCCCGTGGGAGTGGTATCGAATCCAGCGGTCGCAAAACTTTTGGTCAGGTCAAGGATCTGGTCTGTTCCCGCTGCGATTTCCTCGCGACTAATGGCTTGAGCACGGGGCCCTGGAGCAGCCGTATTAAGTTTGAGCGCTGTTGTTATCCTGGCCTGGGTGAGGAAGCCATTCGCCGCCGTCCCAGCCGCACTTGACTGGGTTAACCTGAGGGTAGCCTCCTCCGTATCACTGGTAATGGTAAACCGGTCAGTCGTAACATCGTAGCTGATAGTAGCGTTTGCTTCCTCTGACTTATTGATCGCCTGCATAAACGCATTAACGGAATCATAATCGGAAACACTGAATTTGGCTCCATTAACGGTTATATTTCCGGTAGGTGTAGTCGCAAAACCAGCCGCCGAAAACTTGGCATAGACATTAATCGTGGCTGACCCTACTCCAACTTCATCATTACTGACCGTTGAGGATTTGTATTGAGTCGGCGCAGTAGATGAAACATTGCCCGTCAAAAGCTTGAAACCGTTAAACTCAGTTGCGTCAGCCTGTTGATTAACACTGTCAAGAAGCTGGTCCATTTCAGACTGAATAGCCTGTCTGTCAGAGGACTGCAAGGATCCATTGGATGCCTGCACGGACAATTCTCTCATCCGCTGGAGCATCTCATGTATCTCGTCCATACCGGCTTCTGCTGTCTGAACCACAGAGATGCCATCCTGGATATTCCGCGATGCCTGGTCCAGGCCTCGGACAGCGGCCGTCTCTCTCTGAGCGATAGATAAACCGGCGGCATCATCTGCCGCCCGATTGATCCGCAAGCCCGAAGAAAGACGCTCCAGGTTACTGTTTAAAGCTCGACTTGTCTGTGATAGGTTGTTATAGGCGTTTACCGCCGTGGGGTTATGCACAACTCTCATCTAATTACCCTCCCTGATTAGAGTGGGCTTCCGTGCCTATTAAATTTTGGCTTCCGTGCTTCCTTTTTCTACTTCGGCCTCCCTCCGAAGCAGAGGAACTTCCGTGCTCCTTTTGCTACCTTGACCTCCCTTCAAAGTAGATAGAGGAGCTTCCCTGCTCATTCTGTTTTAGACTTCCCCAAGAACAAAAATGCATTCTTCTCTTCGGCCTCCCTCCGAAATAGAGGAACTTCTTTTTGTTTTGGCTCTACTCCAAAGCAGTGAGCTTCCTTGCTCACCTCCTTTCCTTAGATGAAGGCTCCTGGATAAAATAGAGCCTTGTTCTTAAAAAACAAAAAAGACGCAATAAACACGTTGTCATTATTGTCCAACCTTCCGTGTTATTTGCGCCTCCGTGCAAACTATAGCTCTTAAGATAAATATTTTGGGGTGAGCGAATTCAAGATAGGCTATGTAGCTTTTGGAGTTAATCCTTTAGGATTTCATTAGTTATGAAAGGCTAAAGCCTGAACTCCAAAGGATAGCCAACCCCAAAATCTTTTTCTTAAACACTATATTTCAGGGATTTCACCCTAACATAAAATGGGTACTGAAAGCTACTTCTGAACTTCTAATTTTGATGGTATCGCTACCTCGCAGGAATGCAACTTAACGAGCCATTCTGACTCAGACTGACAGTCAATAAGCTGCCTTATTTGGGGGTTATTCTTCCTTGAATAACAATAGTGTGGTGTGATAATTTAGTGGGATGCTGTCTTACCCCTCAACAAACCTTGATTAATCCCTTGCGGGGAAGCTTCCTCTTTTTTGGAAGCTTCCTCCAGGGCTCTTCCGAAAATTATGATGATTTTCCTTAGTTTTTTCTTCTCCTTCCCATTATTAAGGAATCTCTTCTCCTCTCAATAGCCGGCCGTGCTATCTTTGACTCGAAAATATTCCTTTTCGCTTCTCCTTTAGTCTGCCTAAAAGGTCGGCCGACCTCTCAATCAGATTATCAGAGAAAAATAGGGGAGCAAAAGATAACTAAAGCTCATCATCATTTAGTGATAGAAGATTATAGCAAGCGTTCAGGTGTCAGGCATTAACTCCGTCCACCGTATCTGTTGTCCGTGTTCGTTTATACCTATAGATCCTTATACGAACACGGTAAACGGACACGAATCACGGTTAACCTGACTACTGCTACCCGACACCTGAACGCTTACAAATTTTAAGAGCCCTCTTAAGAAGGCGGTTGATTTTTTTTATTGACCACCTTCTTATAGAGAGCTATGGTTACCAATCATCCTTTTCATTTAACCATAATCAACCTTTAGACCTACTTGCAATCGGCCGTTTTGCTTCCAATCCGCAAGTTGACCCCGCTTGTTTTACTCTTTGAATCGGCCGAACTCTTCGAGCCAAACAAAAGGAAAGTTAAATACTAAGGATATTATTAGCAACCACTTTTTTAATTTCACATTATTACATAAGCAGTATACCATTAAAAAATAAATTTGTCAAGGGGGAAATTTGAAAAATTTTTATTTTTGCGTAATCCACAGCAGGATCAAACTCACTAAATTAACTGCCGCCGTAAAGAAAGAAGTCCAAATTAAACCCAGAAGTGGAATCAGCGCCAGACTGATCAGACTCGCTCCCAGGCAAGCGCCAAATAGGTCCGCCCCATAAATAAGCCCGGTAATTTTGCCTGTTCTCCCTTCTTCCCAGCAGGCTTCACAGGCAAGAGGAAATTGAAGCCCACCCATTATTCCAGCGACAAGAGGTAAGAGGATAAAGATGAACTCCCCACCCCCGCTTTTAGCCAGGCCCATAAGAACAAAGGGCAGCAAAAAAGAATAAATAACTACGACTAATTGTATCCTGGTCAGTCTTTCGATTGCGGATTGCGGATTGCGGATTGCGGATTGATTTGACCTCTGACTTCTGACTCCTGACTCCTGTCTTCTGTCTTCTGACATCTGTCTTCTGATCCACCATCCTCCCAGGACAAGTCCAACCATAAACATAGCCATAATAAGCCCAAGTCGATAATAAACATAGCCATAAATTGCCTGATGGGCAAGGATAATAATTATCTGGAAGGTAATCTCAGCGAACCCGGTGGTCATTACAGCCGTAATAACCGGTAGTTTTCGACGAAACCTTAAAGCAAGCGGAAGCATAATGATCAAGAAAAATAGGACAGCCAGGAAAGGAACCTCGGGTCCCATTCCGGAGAAAGTAGTAATTAAAGGCTGTACCGAGGATGGGAAATGAGCTCCCCAAACAAGGAGGTAGTAAAGGTAACCAATAGGCGTAAAGTCAGAATTTATTCTACCCGCTCCCCCCTCGATTAAAGTGCGTTGGAGATAAGCTACTCTGTCAGGAGTTAGTCTGGCCGGAAGATAAGCCTCGGAGACATATATTGTCTCTATTTTCCTCTCCTTAAGTCTTTTTATCAGTTCCTGTGAATTTAAGGTTAAATCAGCCGCCTCGCCGCCGGCCAAAAAGTAATTTGTCTCCCCGGGAACAACTATTACTCTGTCAAAGAAACTACGCAAGGTATTAAATATACAAGAGAGAAGCCGCTGCAGTTCCGGATTGATATAATTCTCGGAGGAAGTGAGTCCAAAGGCGATGAGGCCATCCGGCGAGAGGATCTGTTTTGCCTCACTAAAGAATTCTCGGGAATAAAAGCGATTAATCTGGGCCGTGGAGGGGTCGGGCAGATTGACCAGGATAACATCGTAAAACGTCTGTTTAGTTTGCTTGATGAAGGATCGTCCATCAACGTGTCTTACCCTGACCCGTTCGTCTTCCAAAGCATTGAGGTCTTCCGGCGGAAGTATCCGGCGGGATAGTTCAATTACCAGAGGATCAAGCTCCAGATAGTCAATCTCTTTCACAGGATACTTAAGGATCTCCAGGAGGGTGCCACCCGCACCTCTGCCGATTAGAAGTATCTTTTGGGGATCGGGATGTTGGAGGAGAGCCAGATGAACCAATTCCTCAGACCCAATCCGATCCCGGGTGGTAAACATAAGGCCTCCATTCTCATAAAAGCTGAATTCATCACCTAATCTGGTAATTGAGACACGCCCATAAATGGAATCCTGGGTTTTGACCAGCTTCAGATTTTGCCATCTTAGAGATTGAGAGATGGTCTCCATCCTTTCTGTTCCCATCCAAAGTCCTATTAGAGTGATGCCTCCCAGAGCAAAAACTCCAAGCTTCAGACTGAACCGTCTCATAGTTTTTATTTGCAAGAAACAAGATGAGATCAAATTAAGCAGGCTAAGGCAGATGATAATTTTGAGCGGCAACATCATCGGGATGAGTAAACTAAAGATCAAGCCGCCCCCACTTGCCCCCAGGGCCTCTATGATGTAAACCGAAGTGACCCGGCTGATTTCGGATTTCGGATGGCTGATTTCGGATTGCGGATGGGGAATTGCGGATTGTTCCGATTGCAGATTGCACACCCACTTCGTGGGTACCCGGGATTGCGGATTGCAGAATGCAGAATGGAAAATCCGAAATCCGAAATCCGAAATCCGAAATGGAGATGTTTTTATCCGGCAGGCTAAAATGAACTGAACCCCGAGCAAGCTTGCCAGGGGGGCTGGTGAAAGCAGGGATAGGAGAAGTATAGGCACGGGGCCGACCATTTCTCCGGGGAGCAAATCAGGAAATAATAGCCTGGCCCTGACCAGAATAATAACGGCAGGTAAGGCAAAGGAAGTAATTATTTGAGCCAACCCCAGCACCAAATGGGGCCGGCTTAGTTTATCCACTAATCGACCTGGCAGACTGCTGCCTAAGCCTGCCCAAAAAAGCCAGGAAGCCAGAGTTAAACCAATTAAAAGTTCGTTCCCGCCGACCGCCGCCATAAGTTCTCTCAAGAGGATGACTTGAGAGACCATGGAAGTGAAGCCGATAATTAAAATAGCAAGAAACATAGCGCGGCCTCCCGCCGCAACAAAAAATAGGCATTGTTCATCGTTTCGGCCACCAGAGCGCTGAAGAAACCAGGTTTCTTCAAGAAACCTGGTTTCTAAGAGCTGGGCTGCAAGCCAATTTCAGACACCACCAAAAAACAGGGCGCTGGAATAACTCCAGCGCCCTATTTTCTTAAACCAAGTATTGCCAGCACTTCAAGAAACAAAGGAGAAGATGAAAGGTAAGCGTTGATACCTGAATGCTTACTTAGAGCCTATCCCAAAACCTACTTTTTGGATGTGGCCCAGACGTCTCGCCTGTGGGCATATTCACAGCCAGGACGGCTGTGCTATACTCAACGCGGGCATAATCTGCGATTTTGTACCTTCTCAATAACTTGGGGCAATCTGTGTTGTAAGTTGTAAGTTGTAGGTTACGCCTACTATCTACAACTTACAACCTACAACCTGTTCAAAATCACTATTTATGACCGTGCTGAGTATACTTTTGGAATAGGCTTTTAGAACCTGAGCAGAAGGGCAATGCGGTGAGACAATTCTTTTAATTCCTTCCCGTAAGTGACGACCGCATAGTCTAACTTATAATCACCGTGGGAAAATCCAACTCCCGCTGAGAAACCGGAAAGGGCATCTTGCTTATTTCGATCGGCCAGAAATTTGTACCCCGCCCTGAGGACGGCAAATTCATTAACCTGCTTTTCCGCCCCGGCAGCCAATGAGAGATTATTGTCGCGAGGGATGTCAACCTCAAGACCAAAAATAACATCCTCTCTCAAACGATGGCTGCTCCCTATCTTTACGATAAAAGGGAGCGGCTCACCGTCTATATCCGGCCCGATATTCTGCAAGACAAAAGACACCTTGTTTGCCTTGGGACCAAAGGGAAGCTCATAAAGAATCCCCAGATCCATGGCCACTCCATGAGCGCTTTCATCAGCGATCTTGCGACTGATAACCTTAACGGCGGCTCCACCCGAAATATCATACCTCATCGGAAAGCCGCATCCTATAGAAAAAGCAAAGAACCTGGCATTATGAGTTCCTGATTGCCCCAGTGGCTCACCGCCAGGCCCTTCCCCTACATTAGGTATATCTCCGGCATCAATGATAGCCAACCCGGCTCCAAGGGAGCCGAAGGGCTTAAATTGCTGCGCAAAACCAAAGTATTCATACCGTGTATCCAGCAGCCATTCGGTATGCGTAAAGGAGAACTCCCTGGTCTTGAGATTAACCAGACCGGCTGGATTCCAATACAGGGCAAAGGCATCATCCGCTATGGCCCCATAAGCTTCCCCCATCGCGGCCGGCCTGGCCCCGACGCCTATCTTTAAAAAGTTGGCCGCCGTTGTCCCGGTTTCGTCACTGGCCGCCCAACTCTGGCCAGTTAAATATATGGCCACAAGTGCGACTAAACTCCATATTTTGATTGACTTTTTCATAATGCATCCTCCCCCTTTTATTTTGGTAATTGGTGGTCTGGTCGTCTGGTGGCCTGATGTTTTAATGGAAGCAAATCCACTACCAGACACCAGGCTACTAGACTACCAGACACCGGTTACTTTTATAATCGGCTTCTATGGTGAAATACTTTACGGAATCTATAATCTCGGATTGCAAATCGCGAATCTATCTTTTTAAATCCGCAATCCGCAATCCGCAATTCTTCTTGACTTCCCATTAGTTCAATGGTATACTAAATACGTGATGGATTGGAACCAACGAGAAGGACTGTCTAAATATCTCTATGATTTAAGTAAACTGAGCTTTGCCCTCCTTCTGATAGGCTCACTTATTAGCAAAACACCCTTTAATCCCAAACTCTTTTGGTTGGGCCTATTTTCTACTATTGGTTTTGCTCTTCTTGCTCTCTATTTTTCAAGAAAGGAGAAAGAACAATGAACGAAACAAATCAGTCCTATCTGATAATTCTCTTCGGAATTGGCAATGTAATAGCTTGGGGAGGACTAGCCATTGCCTATTACCTAGATCACCGCAAGAATCTGTCGGAGAAAGAAAATGAATGAGACAGCTCAGTTCCATCTGGAAATTTTCGTATCCTCTTCAAAAGTCATGGTAGAACCCGTTCAGGTTGTCAGGTTCAGAG
>JASEGY010000980.1 GCA_030019105.1 bacterium
CAACCTACAACCTACAACCTACAACCAGATATACCAATAGATTTGAAGAGGATACCTGTCCGGGCTAATATTAGTTAGGCGCATCGAAGCGGGCTATCCAATCACAATGATCAATTATCACTTCAATTTGCTGACATACATAGAGGATGTCTTTGAGCAGGATCGGGGAAATTCAATCGCTGGTTCGTAGTGGCCTTTACTACCTGACTGAGCATGCGGACGATGAAGCTGCTACCGATGGCTTTGACATCTACGATGTGGAACAATGTATCTTCACAGGCAAGACCAGGAGAACTTGGCCCAGAGAAGGTAAATACGAAGTGGTCGGAACAGCGCTGGATGGTCGACCTATTGGCATCGTATGTCGTATAACCAGGAGAAGGAAAGTTCGCGTGATAACAGTTTACGAAGACAACCCTTAGGAAATGAGAGGAAGGAGAAAAATATGGGTTTTTGGGAAGGCGAAACTTGTGAATACTGTAGCGGGCCGATTGCCGAGAAGCGTGTTACCCTGCATCGGAAAGTCAAGAGAGACTATGTGCTGATTGAGAGTGTGCCTGCGGGAGTATGTACGCAGTGCGGTACACGCT
>JASEGY010000981.1 GCA_030019105.1 bacterium
ATCCAAGTGAGGCAAATACCGCATAAAATATTGAGGCATAATACCCTTCATATTTATCAAGTCCGTTTTTTACATACCAGTTATACGGAATTGAGGCAAATAGTGTCCAAAATATTCCTTTTAAGGATTCAAAAAATTGGGCTGAATTTATTTCAGCATCTAAACTATTCATTGCCTTAAAAATCCGTATCTTACCCTGTTGATAATTCCCGGGATTGTTAATAAAATAACCTGCAATGTATTCATTTAAGCTCTTTCTTACCTCTAAATTTGGATAAGTTAAGGTGTAATATATATCACCATTGAAATTCTTTCTATCTGTTATCGTCAAATAGCCTGTTTGAAACAATAAAGCAGTCGGTTCTATAAAATCTACATCAAAAGAGCTAATGAGATTCTCTCCTGTCTCTATTTCTTCCATAGATGGGATATAATATTCCCGTTCCTTTAATAATTCTAATAAAAATGTCGGACTGCCTGTCTCAAACCAGTAATTCTTAAACTCTCTACTTGCACTATTTAGAAATAATAAAATGTCAAATGGATTATATACCCTCTCTCCAATCCATGAATATCCATTATACCACAG
>JASEGY010000982.1 GCA_030019105.1 bacterium
AGCCCAGTAAAATCAAGCATAAATCATAAAAGTCCCAATTTCAAAACGGTCTCCCCTGCCGGCTGACAAGATGTCATTTAATTTCATAATCAAGTTATTAAGCGGGTGTTACCACGACTTTTTCAGGACGCAGATTTTCGCAGATTCACAGGATAAAGAATCCTGAAAATCTGCGTTTATCTGCGTCCCTTTTTGAAATCCCTTACGTCCTCGCAAACAAAATTCAACCAAGTTACCAAGCACTAAAAAACCTTAACCAGTTTACAACGAAAATTAGAATATGTCAAATTTGATTTTTCAATACTTACCCCCTCTTACTATTGAAAAGACTTATATCCCTTGAGAAATTGAAGAAAAACCTGCAATGAGTGGGATTGGGTTCTTCTTCGATGAAGGATTAAATAGAACTCTTTTATAAGCTCAAAGTCTTTAATAGGGACAGTTACCAGCAACCCTGCCTCCAACTCACTGGAGACTGCCTGCTGATTGAAAATAGTCACGCCCTGTCCGAGCATTACGGCCTGCTTAACCGCCCCACTACTGCCAAGCTCCATAACTATATTCAGGTCAGACTCCTGGATTCCCC
>JASEGY010000983.1 GCA_030019105.1 bacterium
AAGACTGTCCAGAAATTGCCCTTATTCCAGATATGAAAGCACGAGGTCTGTATAACGGATATTCTGATTCTTTCGTAACTGACTGATTACCTGAACGCCTCCAAAGATGTCTGATGCCTTAGTGACAAAGTCGTCTGTTCCATAGAGGGCATCGGCGGTCACACATTTGACATTGATGGAGGGATGGCATCTGTAAAAATCCTCAAGCAACTTAAGTCCGATTTCCGGTTTTGTTGGATACTTTTCATTCTTTGGGGGCTTAGGAGGACGTTCTTGTTTAGATGCCCCTTGCTTTTTGAGTTTAGCATCTAATTTGCTCCATACTGTGACTTCAGGATCGGGCATATAAAATTCAAAACCAACCGGTATTGTTACGGTAGGAGTGACCAAAAGCAGGAGGATAATACTCTGTCCATTTATAAATCCTCCACTGGCCTTATCTTTGATCTTATGGCTATTGTAAATACGTTTTGTTGACTTTGACCGCTTTTTATCAGAGTCGTCTATTGCTAAAACGCCTTCTGTAACCCCCTCGACAGTGAAAAGTTTTCACCCCGAGATAGGTTTAAATTCCCCAGCATTATT
>JASEGY010000984.1 GCA_030019105.1 bacterium
TAGCCTATCTTGAATTCGCTTACCCCAAAATATTTATCTTAAGAGCTATAGTTGCCACACAGGTCCGTTATTACTACATCCGGTCGATATCCCAGCGCCTTGACCATTAACAAAAACGACCGGGCCGAATCCTTGCCGCGTTGGCCGAATACCTCCTGGCATAGCACTTCTCCAGTAACGGCATCTACGGCTACATACACATACACCCATTTATCTAAAAGCTTCACCCACTTCTCATCTACGGCCAGCTTCCCGCTCCATCTGATTCGAATGACCTTTTCCAACTCGACACTCTCCCGGCCGGCCTTCCTTACCCACCACAATATCGTCGTCCAGCTAAAATCAAGTTCCTCTTCCTCGGCCAGATAACCTGCTGTCCGGCGAAGACTACCTCTCACATAGACATTCAGCTTTAGCGCCTTTCTTTTGACCGCCTTCGATACTCTCGCCCATCTCTCCAACATTAGAGGTAAAATCGTGAATGTCTTTGTCGGGCATTCAGGTCTCAGGCAGTACATCCGCTCTGCATTGTAATCCTCAGCAATATTTCTGCCTATATTGGGGAAAATTCAAAAGAATATTTT
>JASEGY010000985.1 GCA_030019105.1 bacterium
CCTCTGAACCTGACAACCTGAACGGGTTCTACCATAACTTTTGAAGAGGATACCACAAGTCAACAACAAAAAATTCGCCAAACTATTGGAGCTTATAGATCAACAAACAGATTCCATAATGGAGTAGATATTGTTCCCCAAGACTCTTCTGATAGGCGGGTATATTCTGTTATTTCGGGCATAAATAAGGGCTCCCAATCAGACGGGATACGACTTGGCGATATTGTTTATCTTCATATAGATGTTTTACCAGAATTTGACTCACCTGATTCGATTGGTACTACTATTCCTGCAGGAACTCTCATCGGTACATTAGCTCCATTAAATAATGTTAATGTTACAGATCATGTTCATTTCATTGAAGGATCGGCTGGAAGCATACAGACAAATCCTCTTAATTCTTTATCTGCATTTAACGATACCACAAAGCCTATAGTAGATAGTTTCAAATTCTTCCGCCAGGATTCGAATGATGAAATAACTGGAGATACAATTGTATTATCTGGTAAAATTGATCTTAGGGTCAAAGGGTATCCTCTTCAAAAGTTATGGTAGAACCCGTTCAGGTTGTCAGGTTCAGAGGT
>JASEGY010000986.1 GCA_030019105.1 bacterium
GCACGGGATCACCGGGTCCGAATTGAATGCCGTCAATCACGGGAATAATCATGCCTTGACGCCGAAGTGCCTGCCGAACTCGGCTGTCCGATAGGCCCGTCTGGCACGAGATCAGGCTGAGATAGTAACGGAACTGGTATTGGACGGTCATGGGGGCTATGGGCACGCCTCGCTCACGCAGGCGTTGGTGAATTCGGGGAAAGCTGAAGTCGTCCCGCAGCCGCATGGATCCGATTGCCATGAGCACGTCCAGGCCGAAATTGCTGCCTGGGAGGGCCAGCATGGATTCCTCTACGGGGCGATAACGGAGTTGTCCCAAGGGACAATCCGGCTGATGGCACTTGGAATCCCGGAAGGTGGCTTCGATGCTCTCATCGAGCCCATGGATGGTCCGGACGCGATGTTGCGAAATCCATAGCGTGCCGTCGTCATGCGGGCAGAACTCTTGGGTAGGCGAAAAAGTTCGTTTAGCCGGGGTACGAAGCAAAACAGGCTGACTCATTGTATCCTCCTTGGTAGAATAGTACTACCAGAGGTATCGACAAGTCAGGGCCGAAACTTTAGGTGGTTTTGTTAGTCACG
>JASEGY010000987.1 GCA_030019105.1 bacterium
CCCTGAGTTATTGAGAAGATACAAAATCGCAGATTATGCCCGCGTTGAGTATAGTATTTCCCCCAAACCACCAGTTATGAAACACCAGGCTACCAGACACCAGACTACCAATAACTTTGCCTGACTGTTGATACCTGACCGCTTACCTATTTTCCTCCAAATATTTGTCCGAAGGTCTTTCGTTCCAGGTCTTGATAAAACATCGCCCGGCCAACCTCTCCCCTTAGTCTTCTGGCTTCACGAATTCCCATGGCGCCCATGACCTCGATCAATTGAGAATGCCAGGCGCCCATCAAGTTTATTATCCTTTTAGCGCCCCAGTCAGGGGCAATAAACTCGATATCAACCGGACAGGAGAGACCTTTGACACATCTCTGACATACCCGGCACTCCAGGGCAATCAAAAGGGGCAGGTCTATGGCGCAACCATCCGCCCCGCAGAGCATAATTTTAGCCAGATGTTCGGCCGCGGCAATGCCGCCTGAGGCAATAAGGGTCACTTCATCCCTTGTCCCTTCTTCTACCAACCGGGTATGGATGCTCCTGATAACGTCTTTGATAAACCGGGGATTCTCTTCCCC
>JASEGY010000988.1 GCA_030019105.1 bacterium
AGCTCACTGTTCGAGTGGCTCTGCGCCGAGAATCCAAGGGGGCTAAAGCTTGTCACCGAAGCTGTGGATACAAAGATAGCTTATAGTTGATAGGAAAATGATTAGTGGTTTCGACTGCTTTTTGTTGACTTATCGCCAAACTATAAGTGAGGCTTTGTATGGTAGGGGAGCGTTCCATACGGAGTGAAGGTAGACCGTGAGGACTGCTGGACTGTATGGAAGTGAGAATGCCGGCATGAGTAGCGATCAGGTGAGTGAGAACCTCACCCGCCGAAAACCTAAGGTTTCCTTGAGTAAAGCCAATCTGCTCAGGGTAAGTCGGACCCTAAGCCGAGGCCGAAAGGCGTAGGCGATGGAAGACAGGTTAAAATTCCTGTACCACTTTTTGTCGTTTTAGCTTTTGGGGTGACGTGGAAGGGTAGGCTGTGCGGCCGGTAGGATGTGGCCGTCCAAGCCCAAAGGAGGAGTTTTTAGGTAACTAAAAGCTCTTAACTCTGAAGGGTGATGGGGACCTCGCGGCGAGAGCCAAGTGGGGAAGTAGCTAATCCCATACCACCCAGAAAAACCTCTATAAGTGAGGC
>JASEGY010000989.1 GCA_030019105.1 bacterium
AAACTTAAGTGTCGAGAAATCAAGCACTTATGGAGAACTTACTGCTGGCCAGTTATACTAATACTAAAGTCAGTTAACGGAGGTGATATTGATGGCTACACCTATTAGACCAACGCCTATCATAAAAGGTAAAGACGCTGAGAAAATTCTTCATGAACTGAAACCTGTAAAATGGACACCAGCATTAAAAAGACGGGCAAAGGAACTTATAAATAACTATGAAACAATCTCAAGCAAGATAAAAGGTTAACCTTTCAATGAAGATTAATTTAGCTAAATCTGATATAGAACTTCAGAAACTCTCACCTAATGTTGACCTTTCTGCCTTTACTTGTGGTAACAATGACTTGGATGATTTCCTGAAATCCGATGCCTTATTTTACCAGGAAGTAAATATTGCTCAAACAGTACTTCTTTGTAAAAATAACGGCATAGTTGGATATTTTTCATTGACATCTGATTCTATTGTGCTTCAAACACGAGAGAAGGAATCATTTCTTAAAGAGTATCACCAAAATGTATATAACTCGACAGTGAAAAGTTTTCACCCCGAGATAGGTTTAAATTCCCCAGCATTATT
>JASEGY010000098.1:0-8864 GCA_030019105.1 bacterium
CGCAATCTGCAATCCAAAATTGGTTTGGTTGCGGCCAGAGGCCGCGCTAAGAGAATCATCCAACGCAAAAGCCCATTGCTCTACTGGAACGTATTGTGAAGGCCAGTTCGAACCCACGAGACATCGTGCTTGACCCCTTCTCCGGGACTTTCACCACGTCGTATATCGCTAAGTCTTTGGGCCGCAGGTCAATAGGAATCGAAATCGATGAGGGATACATGAAGATCGGGCTTCGCAGGCTGAACATTCGCGAGGAATACGATGGCGAGATGCTTCGGCGTGAACCAAAATCCTATGAACGGAAGGAGTTTCAAGTCCAGCAGTTGGCTCTCTTCGAAAGGCGTGAGAAATGGAGCACGAATTTACACCAGTAATTCTTGACATACTGAAAAAGCACTTTAGCAATAACGCGGAGGATCTTTTCGAGAAGAGCCCCTTGCTTCAGTATCTCAATCTGAAAACCGTGTCAGCGACACGCGGTTCAAAGGCCCGAAGCAGCTTCGCGAACTTATATGCTGTGTACGTCCTTACACCTGACGCTTATTACTTGTTAGGAGGAATACTTAATGAAAGAAAAAATAGTAAGCGTGGTGATGGCCTTATTGGTTTTAGGAGTAATTATAGGACTCGGCGTAAAGTTCACCCGGAAGGCAGAGTCCCCGCCGGTTTCCTCTACAGAGGAGGCAGCCCGATCTGAAACCCAACCTTCTGAGACTAAAACCGAGGACAGGGCTGATACCTCTATTACTTCTGATACCCAGGCAGAAGCGGCTTCAGAAATTGATACCGGCTCAGCAGCACATTCAGAACCAACCAGGTCACTAATTCAGCCGGAGAATCAGCCTGCCCGGGTGAAACCGGAAGAGGTCAAGCCGGAACCTTATCTTTCTCAGCCAGAGAAGAAAGAAAGGGAACCGGAAAAGAAAAAGGCGAAAGTTAAACCGGCTCCTGTCAAGCCGGAAGCTCAACCGGATATCCACTTTGAAGAACTCACCCATGATTTTGGAGAGATCGGCCAGGGAATTCAGGTGACCCATGTTTTTAAATTCAAAAACGTCGGGAACACGGATCTTAATATAAAGAATACCAAAGCCTCCTGTGGCTGTACGGCAGCGCTGTTATCTACTAAAGTAATTGCGCCCGGAGATACCGGTGAGGTAAAGGTAACCTTCAGTTCAGGAAACTTTAGCGGACGGCAGAGCAAGAACATTTATGTTGATTCTGATGATCCGGACGAAGGCAAGGTAACACTTGAGATAACAGCCACGGTTAAACCACCTGTCACATTAAACCCGGATCGGCTCGTTTTCGGTAAGGTAAAGATCGGCGAAGAGGTGAGTAAGGAAGTAGAAATAAGGGCTGAGCAAGGGATAGAGTTAAAAATTCAAAAGGTGGAGGTTGAGGTAGATTACATTCAGACTGAAATATTGGAAAGGAACCCTAAAGGGGGTAAAATCAAGGTTACGCTGAGGGCTAATACCCCGGTCGGAGCAGTTGAGAAAGATATAAAGATATTTACTAACCATCCCCAAAAACCGGTAACCGAACTTCATGTAAGCGCCAGGGTTCAGGGAAGAATACAACTGTCCCCTGAATATCTCTATCTCGGCCAAATTTACCGGGGTGAACCTATTACCCGGGAGGCCATTATTAATAAAATAGACGAATCCGGGCCGCCGTTAGAGGTTTCGGCTGAAAGCAACCTGGATTTTCTCCAGGTAAAGCTGACTACCATGGAAGAAGGTAAGAGGTATAAGCTTAGCTTCAGTTTGGCCCCGGATTTTCCCTCCGGCCGGATTAAAGCAGAGGTAGAGATAAAGACCAATGATCCTGATCAGCCGGTGATTAACCTGCCTGTGGTGGGGGAGGTTCAGGAAAAGGAATGAGGGCTGAGCAGCAGGAGTCAGGAGTCAGGAGTCAGGAGTCAGGAGTCAGGAGAAAGATGTGATCCTGACCCCTGACTCCTGATATTGGTTTGGTTGCGAGGAGAGGCCGCGCTATACTATTACTCTGCAACATTTGCGTCGTCCGCGAGAATTATAGATATACTACAAAGAACACAAAGGTCGGCAATTTTGGTGTCCTTTATGTCCTTTATGTCCTTTATGTCCTTTGTAGTAAGTTGGTTTGGTTGCGGCAGGAGGCCGCGCTATGACTTGGTTCAGGAGGAATAATGGGACGAATTATAGCACAAGTTGAAATATCAAATCTAATTAACCAACAAAGAGTGTGGATTGTTCTGAGCGCCGGTCTCTTGCTCTGTTTTTTCCTCGCTAACTGTCGGGAGACAGTAGGAGAGAAAGAGGTGGGAAAGGGTGTCGAGCAGCCGGCAGAGACAAAAGCTGAAATGGCTTCGGAGACTGCTTCAGCGCCGGTTTCAACTTCGGATCAAACAACTCCGCCTCCCCACGAAGTGGGGGCGCAATCCGCTGAAGGGACCACAGTCCACAGTCTACAGTCTGCAGAAAGTAGTCCGGAGACCATCGATCGTGGACCGTTGACTGTGGACCGTGGACCATTCCGAAATCCAAAATCCGAAATCCGAAATCTAACCCTCCTTTACACTGGTGAGGCGAAAGGCAGCTTAGAGCCCTGTGGCTGCGTGGAGCATCAACTCGGCGGCCTGCCCAGACGGGATAGTCTCATTCGATCCTGGCAGCTTGCCCCTGCTCAAACCCTGATCCTGGATAACGGGAACCTGACCGTAGATTACGGCTGCCAGGATGAAATCAAGTTTCAGACCGCCCTTGATGCCATGGGCCAAATGAATTATGCGGCCTTGAATATAGGCGAAGGTGATCTTAATCTGGGCCTTGATTACCTTAAGCAGATGAAAGCGGTGGCCAGGTTCCCCTTCCTTTCAGCTAACCTGTTCACTCAAGAGGGGAAACAAGTCTTTCCTCCTTTTCTGGTCAGGAGCGTTGATTCTATCCGGATAGCTATTATTGGGTTGATCTCGATGGACTCTGCCGCCCAGATAGCCGAAATCAATCCGGAGATAAAAGTAAAGGCCCCGGAGACGGTCTTGACCTCTCTTCTTCCGGACTTAACCCGGGAGGCGGCCTTTATTGTCCTGCTTTTTAACGGCGAAGATGCCCGGGCAAAAGAGTTAGCTAAACTCTTTCCAGCCATAGATATCATTGTCTCAAGCAATGATGCAGAAGAACCAATAGCGAAGCCGGTTAAGGTTGGTGAAACCCTTATCCTGACTACCGGACAGGAGGGTAAGTATCTGGGAAGACTTGATCTTAGCCTCAATCAGGCCGGTAAAATTAGAGATTCTCAACTCCAGGTAGTGGCCCTTTCTGAAAAGATCCCTGATTCACCTCAGATCGCCTCCCTGCTTGAGACTTATCACGAGATCGTCAAGAACGAAGGGCTGCTGGAAAAGGAAAAAAGAGAAGAACCTTCCCGGGGAGGGGTATACCGGGGGAGTAAGTCCTGCCGGATTTGCCATAAAAAGGCTTTTACTATCTGCGAGAAAAGGCCTCATGCCCACGCTTATGAAACGCTGGTCAAGAAGAACCGGCAATTCAATCCCGAATGTGTTCGTTGTCACACGGTTGGGTTGGGTTTCCTGACCGGTTTTGTAAGTCAGGAGAAAACACCTCACCTGGCCGGTGTAGGTTGTGAAAGTTGCCACGGGGTGGGGAGTAATCATATTCAGAATCCTCAACCTGGCTATGGTCAGGTGGAAGAGGCGGATTGCCGCACATGCCATACCAAAGAGCAGAGCCCTGAGTTTGATTTTAAGCGCTATCTTAAAGAGATAGCGCATTAATTGATTGCGGATTTCGGATTTCGGATTTCGGATTGCGGAGTGTGAAATGTGAGCGGCGAGAAACCGGCTTTGTTCATCGTTTAGGCCAAATCGGGATAGAAATCCACAGTCCACATAGTCCACACCTGGTCCATAGAAGGCAACTCGCAGGCTATTGACCGTGAACCGTGGCCGAAACGATGAACATCGTCCCAAAGTCAATACAACAAACAGGAGGTATGCAAAATGCTTACTGCTGAAATTAAAGAAATGCCGGTTAATGAGAGAATAATATTGATGGAAGAGATATGGGACAGTCTTTGTCATGAGGGAAAAGAAATTGAATCTCCGGCATGGCATAAGGAAATACTTGATGAAAGAGTCAATTTGATCAATTCGGGGAAAGCAAATTTTATATCCATTCAAGAGTTGAAGGATGCCAACACATGAAAGTTCATGATGTTATAGTTCTAAGCCAGGTAAAAGAGGATTTGATCGAGGGAAAGGAATTTTATGATTCAAACGAAGCGGGTATCGGAAGCTATTTTTTTGACAACATAGTGTCAGATATTGAATCACTTAAGCTTTATGCAGGAATCCACAGCAAACATCACGGATTGTATAGAATGCTTTCGAGAAAATTTCCATTCGCGATTTATTATGATATTAAGGGAGTAACAGCAATAGTTGTTGCTGTATTGGATTTAAGGCGAAATCCCGCTTGGATTCGCAAGAGATTAAAGGAGAGGTTTTGCTAACAAAAAAACCGGCCATTGTGCCCGACCAGAAACCAGGTTTCTTGAAGAAACCTGGTTTCTTTAGTGCTTGAGTGGCCGAAACGATGACCATCGCCCTGGAAGGATAAGATGAGATTAAATGAGTAAAGACAGCAAGAACGAGGAATCCTTTGATATCGTTGATCGGGAGGGAAATATCATTGGCCGGGCATCTCGCCAGGCATGTCATCGCCGGCCGGGCTTGCTCCATCGGGTTGCCCACGTGTTCGTCTTTAATTCAAAGGGAGAATTGTATCTCCAGAAACGCTCTGAAAACAAGGACATCCAGCCAGGTAAATGGGACACATCCGTTGGCGGTCATCTCGCCCTTAGTGAGGATTTCGAAGAGGGGGCCTGCCGGGAATTAGAGGAAGAACTGGGTATTAAAGGGGTAGACTTAGTCTATTTATATGATTATATCTGGGAAAGTGAACGTGAATCAGAATTGGTAAGGACCTACAAGGTCATCTACGATGGATCTATTCGCTTTGATCCTTTTGAGATCGAAGATGGAAGGTTCTTTACCCTCTCAGAGATCGAATCTAAGCTGGGAAGTGGTCTCTTTACCCCAAACTTTGAGGAAGAGTATAAGCGATACAATAAGCAAAATAAGATAGATGGAGACTCACTGCCGGAGGTCTTTATTGTTACGGATGTCCTTGACCTGCACGGTTTCTTCCCGGAACAGGTTCCGGAAATGATCCGGGAATTTATCAATAATGCCGTTGACCTGAAGCTTGCCGGGTTAAGAATCATCCATGGTAAGGGCAGAAGCAAGCTGAAATATCTCGTCCGCAATGAATTGAAAAAACATCCTCAGGTAGCCTGGTTTGGTGATGCACCACCGGAAATTGGCGGTTGGGGAGCAACCCTGGTTGAATTAGCTGAAGAAGGCCACCAGTAAAAATCGAAAGAGTGAGGTTATACAATGCTGAAAGCTGAACTTTTAGAAATTACTAAAAATGGTGAAAACTCAGGAATCGAGTTTAAACGAGATGACATCAAACCTGAGCAGCTGGCTAAAGAAATTGTGGCTCTATCAAATCTCAATGGTGGAAAAATATTCATTGGTGTTGAAGATGATGGTACTATTACGGGCATTCAGCGTAATAACCTTCAAGAATGGGTAATGAATGTTTTCAGGGACAAAGTACACCCAATGATTATTCCCTTTTATGAAGAAGTCGAGGTTGAAGATAAAAAGAGAGTCGCCGTGATTTCTTTCCCGCAAGGCATTGCCAAACCCTATGTGGTCAGGCACAACCGTAGAGAGGATGTTTACATTCGTTTGGGGGACCGTTCAGAATTGGCTTCTCGTGAACAACAGGCTCGTCTTTATTCCATTGGTGGTTTGTTACATGCAGAAACGATGCCGGTATCCGGAAGTAATTTGCAATCGCTCGACCGTCAAAGAATAGATGATTATTTGACCAACATAATGGGCAATGAAGAAAAAGGCTCAAGCGAATCAGACCTGATAAAGCGTCTCTGCAATTTGGGCTTAATGATTGAAATAGAAAAAAGCCATGTTTGTTGTACAATTGCCGGCTTAATACTTTTCGGTTTGCGCCCCAGGACATTGATGAGATATGCCGGACTAAGGGTTACCGTTTATAAGGGCACTGACAAAGAGTACGAAACAATATTAGACAAAACGATAGATGAATGTTTTATCGGCCAGTGGGACTCAGGGACCGGAGTGCGAAGATTGGTCAGGGGGGGGAGTATTGATTTATTTATGGATTCTATTGAACCCTTTATTACACAAGAAAAAATGAACAATTCGGTAAGAAGGGAAAAAATAAAAATATACCCAATTGAAGCAATTCGGGAAGTGATCGTCAACGCACTTGTCCACCGGGATTGGACTCGCTCGATTGACATTGAAGTCGCGCTTTATTCCGACAGGATGGAAGTAATCAGCCCCGGAGGTCTTCAAAATACAATGACTATAGAAAAGATGAAGGCGGGTCAGAGATCACATCGCAATCCAATTCTTGTAGAAACAGCCCGCGATTATGGTTACATGGAAGCCAGAGGCATGGGAATACGAAAAAAAGTCTTTCCTCTTATTCGTGAGTATTCCGGTAAGGCCCCTCTCATTGAAGAGACAGATGATTTTGTAAAACTAACCCTATTCCCCGGGAAGGGTGAGATTAAATGAGTAAATGAGTAAAGACAGGATTACCCCGCCTTACGGCAAAAGGTAGGGAAAGGACAATATTGACATCCCTCACCTTTATCATCACGCCCAAAAGGAATCTCCGGGTTTAGTATCTCTCCGATAAGATTTTTTATCGTGGGCAGGAAATAACCTTCCAGGAATTCCTCCCTGTTTGTCTCCTCTCCCCCCTTTTTTGGTTTATTAAAAAGGAGTTTTTCGTCTCCTTTCCGGGGATTCCGAAGAGAAATCAGCTTGCAATTTATCTTTTTAGGCAGGATGGATCGGACTCTTTGATAAAGCAGAGCGTAGAAAGGAAGCTGGAGAGATTTTATCTCCTCCTTCATCTCATCGCGGGAGCTTAACACCCGATTGAATGCCGCAGCATTAAAAGAATAGTGGTCTAAACTACCCGATTTGTAATCTACGATCATGTCGGTCTCACTCAAGCGGTCGATCCGGTCTGCCCGGCCATTCAACCGAACAAGAGTTCCATCTTCCAGTTCAAGAGAGCAGGACAGTTCTTCTTCAGTGGAAATTATCCTGATCTTGTCAACAAACTCCTCTTTCTCCAACAGGATATATCTCTTAAGACGATCCAGGGCCATCTCCTTCAGGAGATATTGCTCCCCTCGAAGTTCACCGAACTTTTCCATGAAGACCTTTTCCAGCACGCCGGCCAAATTTTTTTCAAGGCAAGCGTATTCCTGCTCACCCAAAGCCCCCTTGCCGGCAAAGGGCTGATAGAGTATCTCCATCACCTTGTGAAGAATAGTGCCAATCTCGGCCACATCCAGCTCCTCCGTCATCCGCTCCTTTTCTTTAAGTTTCAATACCTTCGTAAAATAGAATTGGGCCGGACATTTAAGGTAAGAGTTCAGGCCGGTGGCCGAGAAGTCTATTGTCTGCAAAATATGCAGGATCTCCGGACTCTTAGCCACTTCAAACCTGCCGGAAGGGTAGAGCGATACATTCAGTTCCACCGGCATGGCCTTCAAAACCCCTAACTGCCCTCTCTTCTTTTCTTCTTCCCAGACTAATCTTTCCACGAACCTGCTGCGGGATTCCTTTTCGATCTGACGGTAGAAGATATGCACCTCACGGGCGGAAGAAATAAGATGATGGAAATGATAGCGGTAAATCTCTTCATTCTGGTAGTGAAGCGGCATCCCCAGCGCACCCCTCAGGGAAAGAGGCAAAAGCGAATCAAAAGACTCCACCGCCGGGAGGATGCCTTCGTTGGCGCTCAGCAGGAAAACCCGGTCAAAATTCAAGGCCCGTGTTTCCAGCAGGCCCAGGATTTGCAAGCCCTTAAGGGGAATGCCCCTGAAAGAGATATGCTCTTCTTTGGCCACATGACGGAAAAGATCGAAAAGGTCTTTGGGATCATCAAACTCTTCGTCTTTGATCAGAGAACCTTTTATCTTGTCTAAAAGAAGAAAGAAACTGTTGAAGAACTCGCCGGAGAATGGATAGCGCGCGGCCGGGCTGTGCCTGAGCAGAAAAACTAATATCTCTTCAAACGCAGCCGCCAGTTGGGCCAGGGTCCTGACCCCATCCATTTTCCTGATAAAAATATCGTGAGCCCCGGTGAGGGCATCTTTCAAATCCTGGATCGGCGCTTTTCTTTGTGTCATCAGCGATGCCTTTTCAAATATATCCTGTCTCTGTTCGATTGCACTTAGATCAATAAACGTCTTACCCTCCGCCAGGAGACTCTCCTCAATAGAATGGATCAAAATCCGGGTATGGGTAGATTTAATCGTGTGGCGGATATTCTTGAGGTAGGGGTGCATGAGGAGGGCAAGATAATCCGGCAGATAATAGGTGTTTCCTCTCTTGCTCTCCTGAAGTTTTATGAACAGGTCTAAAAGGGCATATACCGGCGTTCGGACGGCAGGATAGCCCATGGTGATATTGTAGTCCAGCTTGAGCGAGGTCATTACTTCGGAAAGGAGAGGAATAAGCGACTCAGGCTCAGGTAAGACAATGGCTGTAGATTTCGGATTGCGGATTTCGGATTGCGGATCGGCTGTAAGTATATCTCTTAATCCAACTACCTCCGAGTGTGTATTAAAGGCGCTGTGGAGAAATAATTTAGTTTCGAGTTTCGGGTTTCGGGTTTCTGGTAGATCAGTTTCGAGTTCGGGGTTCCCGCTGCCAGGCC
>JASEGY010000098.1:8963-9162 GCA_030019105.1 bacterium
CGGGTTTCGGGTTTCTGGTAGATCAGTTTCGAGTTCGGGGTTCCCGCTGCCAGGCCGGCTCGGTCTTGCGGGTCGTCGAGTTTCGGGTTGGAGTACATCTCCGCATTCCGCATTCCGCATTCCGCAATCCGCATTCCGCAATCCGCAATCCGCATTCCGCAATCCGCAATCCGCATTCCGCAATCCGCAATCCGCATTC
>JASEGY010000098.1:9259-10278 GCA_030019105.1 bacterium
TTCCGCATTCCGCATTCCCAGCTATCCATCTCTTCAAAGGGCGACCACTTAGTCCCGTCATTCTGCCGGATTAAACTAACCTCCGGCTGTCCCAGAAGATGGCGGATAACCGTTTTCTCAGCCCGGGTCATAGCAAACAGGCCGGCAAAATAGACTGCCTTAAAGGGAGAAATATCTCCTTCTTCGATATTTTCAGCCACCATCGCATAATTTCTGCCCCGGGTGGTAAGTCTTCGCTCTTCAAGAAGGGTGTGATAGCCCTGCCTGATCTCTGCCAGATGGTTCATCAGAAGGCCTGCGTGCCGGGCAACATTCGGCCCCCAGAGGTCCCCCAGATCAATACTCTTGAGCCTTTTATTCTCAACCATTTCAATATCAAGCTCTTCCATTACCCGGTCAAGTTTTAATCCCCAAAATAGAAATTGATTGAAGGAAGAATCCGCCTTCTGCCATGGATTATCCGGGATATTTGCTGCGGCCTGACAAAGCAGGTAAGCGCTATCCAGACTGTTTACCGGGGCGGGCCGCAATCCGGCGGCGGGCCGCAATCCGGCGGGGCCAGGCGAGACCTTTTCGGCTAAGAAGGCCATAAAATCATCCATCGAGAATATCCGCGGCGGGAAAAAGGGATGCCCCAGTCTTTCAGCCATCGCCTGGCGAAGGTAGAAACCCGGCCGGTGATGGGGAAATATAACCGCCGTCTGCGAAAAATCATATTGGCTGACACGGCCTTGCTCATCGTTTTGGCCATTGTGACCCTCCGGAAACCTGGTTTCTTGAAGAAACCCGGTTTCTTCAGCGCTCAAGTGGCCGAAACGATGACCATCGCCGCTGACACCATTTATCCCGGCGATATTAATCAGTCTGTCGGCGATAAATTCAATCAAATTACTGGTAAAAGGAATTTCGATTATCTTGCCCATCTGACCTGCTCCTTAATTGCTGCTCCGATAAGCATCATCCCTAAATCTTAGCGCGGCCTCTGGCCGCAACCAAACCAATTTTGGATTGCAGATTGC
>JASEGY010000990.1 GCA_030019105.1 bacterium
CTTGCTTTGCCTATTTCGGCTAAAGCAGAGCAAGCTCTGCCACTACAGACTATAGGCTCTCGGTGTTACCCTAAAGCGGCTTTTTTGAACCACGCCCTTTTTTCCTGGAAAGCGTTTCGTTAATTACTTCTAACAGGTTTGTTACGACAAAAGGTTTGCTCACATATCCATCAGCATGAAGATAGAACGAGGTTAGTCGATCTACTGCCTCGTTCATACCCGTGAGCATAATGACCGGGATAGACTTAGTTTCATCTTCGGTCTTCAGAATTTTAAGAGTGGCCCAACCATCCAGGGGAGGCATAAATATATCTAAGAGGACAAGGTCAGGCTTTCTTTTTCTAATTATTTCCAGGGCTTCTTGACCGTCACCAGCTATGCTGACCTGGAAACCGCTTTCCTTTAAGAGTTCAGAAAGCATGTCCTGGATATCTTTTTCATCATCAACCACAAGAATTTCTTTCATTTGTCAGCCTCTCTTTTAATGGGGATAATTACTGGTGGCACGGCAAAAAGTAGTCAGTAGAAACCAGGTTTCTTGGGACGGTTCATTTTCATCGTTTTTCCTGTGATTTCTTC
>JASEGY010000991.1 GCA_030019105.1 bacterium
ATTCAATATTATAGAAAACGGGCCTCTTCAAAAGCCCCCATTTCGAGTAAAGTCTCTGCCTTACGGAAATAAGCATCAACCAGATCAGGATTAGAATTTATTGCTTCAGAGAAGGCCATCTCAGCAAAGGCCAGATTTTTAGCCGTTCTTACTCCCAGGATTTCATCCAGATATTGGAAATCGATATACCGGAAAGTCCCAAACTCTTTATCCAGAGTATAGAAAAAATGACTCAAAGGAACCCTGTTCCGGTAAAATTTACCCCTTAACTGATGGGTAGAAATATTATTCAAAATGAAGGTTTGATCAAGAATATCCTTTCCTTCCTTCAGATAAAACTTCCCTCTTACCAGCGCATCTTCTCCCAGGTTATACCATTTCAGGGCGTTTCTCTCGTTCGTTTCTTGCGCTGAAGAGAAAGAAACGGCCGCAAAGAAAAGGATTAAAGTTAGGACCAATCTATAATATAATCGAGACATCATTATAGTATTACCCCACAACATTTGCGTTGTCCGCGAGAATTATATTACTATAGCTCTTAAGATAAATATTTTGGGGTAAGCGAATTCAAGATAGGCT
>JASEGY010000992.1 GCA_030019105.1 bacterium
GGTTGTAGGTTTCAGAAGGATAGGGTTCATATCAACAATGGGTTTAATCCCTGCTGCCTCAGCCTGGGTTATTTGTGCCCTTCCCATCTCCAGTCCATCAATAGTAACCCCTGAATTAAGAGCCATGTTTTGAGACTTAAATGGGGCAACCCTGTACCCATCTTGCATAAATATTCTGCATAATGCGGTAACAATAATACTTTTCCCTACACCAGAACCAGTACCCTGAATCATAATGGATTTGGACATTTTCTGCTTACTCCAATAGCTACAAAAAACGTAACTACTTATCTGCAGATTTACGCAGATTTACGCAGATATTTTTTCTTTTACTTGATGTTCAAGTTTTTGTAACCGTTCAGGTGTTGATACGGAAAAACAGTAATCGTTCAGGTATCAGGCACCATTTGTACAGTAGGAGACTAAAGATGCAATCTTCATGTAGGATGGGTGGAGTAAAACGCAACCCATCTATTCCCTCATGGTTTGTACATGCCTCAGAATGCGAGATGGAATAGATGGGTTCGCACCCATCCTACATTCCTCCCTTACCAGGTTTAAAACCTGTTAAACCATTAC
>JASEGY010000993.1 GCA_030019105.1 bacterium
CCTAAACTCCAATCTTCAACCAACCCCAAAATCTTTTTCTTAAGCACTATACTACCTCATGACATTTGATATTGCTCTTCAAAGACTTCTGGCCAGGATAATTCTGAAATCTCTGATTTCTTGTCCATTTCAGCTTCAGCTTCGCGCTTGGCAGAACGGAAACACTTTTCCCACATATCCAAAATAACAGTATTTGTTAAACTCGGAGTTTCTTCTTGTATATCTATAATTTCTTCCCTTGCATTATCAATACTTGCAGACCAACTCCGTGTTCGCCTTTCTGGTTGAGACTTCCACTTTATAGTGTGCGTCATTAGCCGAATAAGCTGGTTTTTTAAGGTGCGTTTTTCTGAGCGCGACAATGCTTCAATTAACTCCTGCATGCCAGTGGTTGCTTCTTCCACATGTCCTTCTTGTAGCTCATGTTCAATTGCCATAGCTGTTTGGTAATGAGATGTTGTTGATAATTCCTGCCAATTCATGATTTTTCATACCACCTCTCCGCAATCTATAGCTTTTAAGATATACTCAGCACGGGCATAAATTGCGATTTTGAATAGGTTGTAAGTTGTAGGTTG
>JASEGY010000994.1 GCA_030019105.1 bacterium
TAAGCTTAAAAAATAGACAAAACCGATAGCGCCCTGTCGAAATCCACGATCTAAATCAAAAGTGACAAATATACGTCCTTCTTTTGAGGCTATCTCCCAGAGCTTATCATCTGTAGCTTTTTCTAAATTTAAGGTCCGTGTGTCAAGAACATCGTATCCTAAGTCTTGTAAAAACTCGGTTGTCCGGGGAGAGATATTTTGATCGAGTAGAAATTTCATTTATCCAACAGCCTCTAAAAGATGTATCTCTTCATTTTCCATGAAGAATCTGGCGTATCTGATGGCTTCTGTGATATCTTCGCCAGTAAGTTCAGGGTACTCTTCCTTGATTTCAGAAAAGGATAGCCCTTCTTCAATTAAAGCAAGGATAACCGAGATCAAGATACGAGTATCTTTGATACAGGGTTTTCCGTGGCAAATCTCAGGGTCTATAGAAATTTTATTAAAGTTCAAAGCAAGAATCCTCCTTTCGTTAATAGCTAAGAACTCGGTCGCTTAAGGTGTAGTAGTAATTGGTAAGTTGCAACTATACTCAACGCGGGCATAATCTGCGATTTTGTATCTTCTCAATAACTCA
>JASEGY010000995.1 GCA_030019105.1 bacterium
ACTTTGAACCTGGCAACCTGCCGCAAGCTATCACAGTAAGGTGAACCGTCCCGATATTTTTCATGTTCTTTATGAACGTCCCCGCTTCTTTCCCGCCGTTTCGCACTTTCGGCACCAACGTCCCCCATTTCCCCAGGGTCCAAGTCCTCCGGTTCGATTGTCCGCAGACCAACGAAGAACTAAGTGGCACGCGGCTTTTTGCGTATCCGATTCGTGACGGGTTCGGCGCTCAATGAACCGCCCGCGTCTCCTCGCCAAGTTTTTCGAGTCGTGACAGCCATTCAGCAAAGTGGGGGCATTTGTCCTGGATCACATTCAGCCCGATCAATTCCGCCACCTGCAGTCCCACGGCAGACTTAGCGCCTTCGTAATCGGGAAGTTCAGCAATAATTCGCTTGCTTGGGGCCGAGTGCGGTTTGTCGTCAATCAGCTCAGGCGTTTTGTGACTATCCGCGATGGCCTTGAGTGCAGCAATCTCCCTCACGTGGTGGTTGTAAAAATATCCGAACCAAGTCGGGTCAGAAAACAGGTATGCCTCGTACTCGTGCAACTGAATATAAGGCACAAACCGGCCATC
>JASEGY010000996.1 GCA_030019105.1 bacterium
CCGCAATCTGCAATCCAAAATTGGTTTGGTTGCGGCCAGAGGCCGCGCTAAGAGGAGAGCCTGCTGATAAAACGGGAGCTGGGCGACAAGAGCGGCATTGCCAACTCGCTTCACCAGTTGGGAAGGCTTGCGGAGGATAGAGGGGAGCTTGAGCAAGCAGAGGCCCTTCTATCAGAGGCATTAGCCCTGTTTAACCAGCTTGGCTCACCTGAGACAGCCAAAACCAGCCGAAACTTAGAACGAGTGCGGAAAAAGAGGAAAGGGCAGCAGGAGGAATAACTGCTCAGCCACGGCATATTCCCTGGATTGGTTTTCCAGCTCAGCAGGGGCGTCTGAGAATAGCCCAGCGATTTATCGCTGGGAAACGATGCCAAAGCAGAATTATAGTCCCGTAGGGACGACTGAATCGAAGCTCTCACCTTGTTTTCAGCCGTCCCTACGGGACTCGATCATTGTTGCTCGTCCCCCTGATCCCAGCGATAAATCACTGGGCTATTATCACCTCTCCCTGAACGGTTACCTAATTTCCAATTTCAATCCGCAATCGTAACATTCTCGCGGACAACGCAAATGTT
>JASEGY010000997.1 GCA_030019105.1 bacterium
GAATGCATCTTCACCTCGGTTGAACAGTTGATGGCTTTAGTAAAGGGATTGGTTGCGATAATTGATATAAAAGAGATGGTTCCTTATGTGGAAGCAGATTCAGATGACGATATTTTCCTGAATTGTGCATTAAACTCTGAAGCAAAATATGTGATTTCAGGAGATAAGCATCTCTTAAATTTAAAACATGTTGGAGAGATATTGATTGTATCCGTCAGTGAGTTTCTTGAGAAAGAGGACATTGCTCATCGTTTCGGCAAAAGTGCTTGACCAAATTGGGTGTTGTAGTTGCAGAGCTTGCTCTGTCGTAATGTCGAGCAAGCTCGACCACTATAAAATTGATCCCATTGCCCAAACGATGAGCAAGGACAGAAAGAGGAGCATTTAAAAATTGTAGGGATTGAAGTTGAAATGGTTGCCCATTATTGGGATGAAGGGGAAGAAGTAAGTTGCTTTCTACACCAACGTTACCCATTTACCCTTTTCCCATTTTCCCCTTAAATCAACAGGATCATAAATAAAGGAGATGAAATGAAAAGATTAGTAAGATTTGATTGGGCGGTAAAGAAGCTGTT
>JASEGY010000998.1 GCA_030019105.1 bacterium
ACCAGAGGTATCGACAAGTCAGGGCCGAAACTTTAGGTGGTTTTGTTAGTCACGGGTAGGCGTATTGTCACTGCTCGGATCCGGGGTATAGGCAGTCAGCGTAGTATTAGGTTCAGTGACATCAACCACTAATGTATCAGAAGGATAAGTGGTCTCCCAGTTTCCAGCATTATCTTTAGCCCTGGTCTCGATAGTGTGAGAGCCATCAGACAAAGCAGAAGTGGTGAAGGTGAAGGAGACGTTTTTACCAGAAGTAAAGCCGGTGACATTGACCCATGAGACTCCATCAACTCGATATTGGATGGCTGCAATGTTGGTAGTAGTATCGGTCGCCTGTCCGGAATAGGTAAGTGTATTGTCATTGCTCGGATCCGGGGTATAGGCAGTCAACGTAGTATTGGGTTCAGTAACATCGACTACTAACGTGTCAGAGGCATAACTGGTCTCCCAATTTCCAGTTCCAGCCGAATCCATTGCTCTGGTTTCGATAGTGTGAGCACCATCGGCCAAAACAGGAGTGGTGTAATTTTGAACAATAAATTTCCTTCAATTTAAGGAATAAATTAGCCCGGAA
>JASEGY010000999.1 GCA_030019105.1 bacterium
GAGAACCAGGAGTTGGAACAGATGCCCTTCGGGCACTGCTCAACTGCCTCATTAGACACAGAATATAGAGGGATGAAGTGTTAATAGATAGAGGAATGGTAGATGCATATTATTACACGAAAACGGTTGAACGAATTTACAGAGAAACATCCTGATGCCAAGTCATCACTTCAACATTGGTATAGATTGATGAAATCGGGACGATTCCTTTTGTTTACGGAATTACGAGCAACTTTTCCCAATGCTGACCAAGTTGGGAACCTGACCGTTTGGGATGGTTCACCTTACTGTGAAAGCTTGCGACTAATTGTAATAGTGTATAAACAAAGGGAAAAGGGGAAATAGGGAAAAATGGAAAAGGGATTTTAAAATTAAATAGTGAGGATTAGGACAGGAAGGAAAAACCTTGTTCCTATCTGAACTTTATCCTTAAATTCTTACTATTTGAATTTTTCCCCTTTTCCCCATTTTTCCATTTTTCCTTTCTTACACAAGCAAGTTTTCACAGTAAAATTGTAGATTATACTATTACCCCGCAACATTTGCGTTGTCCGCGAGAATGTTACGATTGCG
>JASEGY010000099.1:0-2188 GCA_030019105.1 bacterium
CCGCAATCGTAACATTCTCGCGGACAACGCAAATGTTGCGGGGTAATATTATAATGAATGATGATGGAGAAAAGACAGGGAAGATTTGCGTTATCCGGTGAGAAAAAAATAGACAGGATAACAGGATAAATAGGATAAAATTAATCCTGTTCATCTTGTTAATTCTGTCAAAATTTGGTGAGAAAAAAATAGACAAGATGAACAGAATGAACAGAATGAATTATCCTGTTCATCCTGTTTATCCTGTCAAAAAGAGAAGGCAAAGTGGAGTATCAAGAACTTACTGAAAAAATAATTGGCTGTGCCTATAAGGTTTACAATAAGATGGGTTTTGGGTTTCTTGAAAGCGTCTATGAGAAATGTTTGCTTATTGAACTGCGTAAAGTCGGCTTGCAAGCAGAAGCGCAACAGCCAATAAAAGTCTTCTATGATGGAGAACTTGTGGGTGAATTTGTAGCTGACATTGTGGTGAATGATACAATCATTTTAGAATTGAAGTCGGTGAGACAAATTATTAGCGTTCATGAAGTGCAATTAGTAAATTATCTGGTAGCAACCGGGAAGCATGTAGGTTTACTTTTGAATTTCGGTGAGAAAAAAGTAGAGGTGAAGCGGAAGGTTAAAAATATAGACAGGATAACAGGATAAATAGGATAAAATTAATCCTGTTCATCCTGTTAATCCTGTCAAAAAATTGGGAAAGGAGAGAAAATTATGTCCTGGAAAGAATCTATTAGCAGCACTATTTTAATAACGCTCTTTGTTTTTATATCCTTACAAACTACCTCCTGGGCAGGAGAAGAGAAAGTAGGGACTACATCCGCCTCTTTTCTCAAAATAGGGGTTGGGGCTAAGGCCACAGGAATGGGGGAAGCCTTCGGCGGGATAGCTGATAACTCAACAGCCATCTACTGGAACCCGGCTGGCTTAGGGTTTCTTAAAACTAATGAACTCAGCTATATGCACAATATATGGTTCCAGGAAACAACCCATGGATTTCTTGGTTATGCCCACCCCTTACAGGGCTTCACCCTTGGTGTGGGAATAGATTATCTCACCATGGGGGAGATAGAAGAGACAACCGAGGTCTCTCCAGAAGGGACAGGAAAAAAGCTCGCGGCAAAAGATGATAAGGCCCTCTTTTTAGCTCTTTCCAAAAGGATAAAGGAAGATCTGTCCCTGGGGATAAATCTAAAATACATCCGGCAGAAGGTGGCAGATGAAAGCGCCAATGCCTATGCTTCTGACTTAGGCTTGCTTTATAAATTCTCCCGATTAAACCTTGGCTTAACCCTTCAGAATCTTGGCACAAACATGGAATTTGCCGATGAGGAATCTTCTCTGCCTTTTAACATAAAAGCAGGCCTGGCCTACAAGGGGATTAAGAACACCACCCTTGCCCTTGATGTAAACCTGCCAAAAGATAATAAAACAAGCTATCACCTGGGAGGAGAATATTGGATTGGCGATCTCTTAGCTGTAAGGGCGGGTTATAATTCTCATATCTCAGGGAATGAACTGGGTAAGTTTAATCTTGGAGAAGGCTTAAGCGCTGGATTCGGAGTCAATCTTAAGGCAGTCCGGCTTGATGCCGCCTATATTTCTTATGGAGACATGGGAGATGCCTACCGGATATCTCTTCAAACCAGGTTCGGGGAGCAGAAGTCAGAAGACAGCGGTCAGAAGTCAGAGGATGTTGTTCAGCCATTAATTCGAGGATATGAGGGGACGTTCATAAAAAACATAAAAAATAGCGGGCAACCTTTGGTTAGTGGTATTCCCGCTATTTTGGGAAGCACAAAATTAGAAAAAGAACTATGTCTTATTAGGAGGAATAATGGGAGAAGTTGATAAAAGTGTAAAGATTCTTGCCTACCACTATCCGGAAACATTTGCTGAAATTATCTTTGGTGACAAAGAGTTTGAGACTCTGGAAAGCCTTAGACAGGTGGAGGTGAATATCCCTCAAAAGAGGGTGGATTATGTCCATCGGATGGTGTTAGAGGGAGAAGAGGTCATACTGCATTTGGAATTTCATCTGGTTCATAAGAGTGATGTGCCTGAGGGCACCTTCCTTTACAATGCCTTTTTAAGAACCAAATTCAACTTGCCGGTAATTTCGGTGGTGATCTATAGCTTTCAAGATAATGTTTTTGGAGTAATCCAGTTCCAAGTTTAAAGTTTAAAG
>JASEGY010000099.1:2194-10226 GCA_030019105.1 bacterium
TGGAGTTGAATATCCCGCAAAAGAGGGTGGATTATGTCCATCGGATGGTGTTAGAGGGAGAAGAGGTAATACTGCATTTGGAATTTCAGTTGGTTCACAAGAGTAATGTGCCCAGGGACACCTTTCGTTACAATGCCTTTTTAGGGACCGAATTTGACTTGCCGGTAATTTCGGTGGTGATCTATTTAGAACCTACCAAAAGGGAATTGCCGGCAATGTTTAAAACAGAGATAGGGGGTAAGGTATTTAATTCTTTTACCTATCAAGTGATAAAGGCGTGGGAATACAAGGACGAGATCAAAAGAGGAAAGTACCCGGGACTATTACCTTTACTGGTAATGTTCGAAGAGAAAGAAAAGAGAGAAGAGGCTATTCGGACGGAACGAGAGTTGATTTTGCAGGAGAAAGATAAGGAAAAGAGAGCCGACTTGCTGGCTCTCTCATCCGTAATAGCCGCAAGGTATTTCAGCAAGGAATTCTTGCTTAAGTTCTTTCGAGAGGAGGTGGAACTGATGAGAGAAGCAACTATTTTTCAGGATTGGTTTTTAGAAGCAGAGGAAAAAGGGATGGAAAAAGGGATGGAAAAAGGGATGGAAAAAGGAGCGATAAGAACTCTAAAGGAGGATGTCAGGGATGTTCTGGAGGAACGATTTGGGGTAGTCAAGGAGAGTATTCTGAATGCCCGTATACGAGATAGATAGTGTCCCCTTTCTTCGGACGCTTCTTCGTCAAAGCGTCAGGGTAAAAAACCTGGAGGAATTTAGAGAGCTAATAGCGCAGAGATAGAGATGGGAAAATCTGGGCGGAAGACTGAATAAGCGAGTTGCAGTTCCTGATGATTAGTCCTTTCGCAAGCAGGACAAGGTAGATTTAGATATCTTAAGAGCTAACGAAAAGGCTCACGAATAGTTAAAGAAGGAGGAGATTATTTGAATAACACGACACATCCGGAAGAATACACTGCCGAACAGATCCAGGTCTTAGAAGGCCTTGAGGCCGTCAGAAAAAGACCTGGAATGTATATTGGAGATACCAGTTCCAGGGGGCTGCATCATCTGGTCTTTGAGGTGGTGGATAATAGCATTGATGAAGCCATGGCCGGGGTATGTGAAGAAATTGAGGTCATTATCCACCGGGATATGAGTGTTACGGTGACTGACAATGGCCGGGGGATACCTGTCGGGATTCATTCCATTCATAAGCGGTCGGGCGTAGAAATTGTCATGACTACCCTTCATGCCGGCGGGAAATTCGACCATGGTTCTTACAAGGTCTCCGGCGGCCTTCACGGAGTGGGCATCTCAGTAGTTAATGCCCTTTCAGAGTGGTTGGAGGTGGAAGTCAAACGTGAGGGGAAAATACACTTACAGAAATACATAAAAGGGAATCCGGTTGAGGACTTGAAGGTAATAGGAGAGAGTACTGAAACCGGGACAAAGATAATTTTCAAACCGAACTCTGAAATCTTTGAACAGACCGTTTTTTCTTTTGACCTCCTTTCACAAAGGTTGCGGGAACTTGCTTTTCTGAATAAAGACGTCAGGATTATGATTACGGATGAGACCTCCAGGAAGTCCCATGATTTTCGCTATGAAGGTGGAATAATCTCCTTTGTCGAGCATTTAAACAAAAATAAGACTGCCCTCCATGAGCATCCTATTTATTTTAGACGCGAAAAAGATAGTATTGATGTAGAAATTGCTTTGCAATATAATGACAGCTACCAGGAGAATATCTTCACCTATGCCAATACGATCAATACGGTTGAGGGAGGGACGCATCTCATTGGATTTAAATCGGCTTTAACCAGGGCCATAAATGACTATGCCAGAAAAATCGGGCTTATTAAAGAAGATGCTGCCTCTCTCTCTGGTGACGATGTGCGGGAGGGATTAACCGCCGTGATAAATGTCAAGCTGCCTGAACCACAGTTTGAAGGGCAGACCAAGGCCAAGTTGGGTAATAGTAAGGTGAGAGGGATTGTTGATTCTGTTGTGGCCGATGAGTTAGGCACCTGGCTGGCAGAGAATCCTTCCTTAGCCAGAAATGTCGTTGAGAAATGTCTTACGGCGTCCCGGGCCAGAGAAGCGGCCAGGAAAGCCAGAGAGCTTACCCGGCGCAAAACAGCCCTGGAATCTAACTCCCTGCCGGGCAAATTAGCTGATTGTTCCAACAGAAACCCGGCCGAGTGCGAAGTCTACCTGGTAGAGGGAGATTCAGCCGGGGGATCAGCTAAACAGGGCCGGGATAGAACCTTTCAGGCTATTCTCCCTCTTAAGGGGAAGATCCTTAATGTGGAAAAAACCAGGCTGGATAAGGCCCTGTCTAATGAGGAAATTATCACTGTTATTACTGCCCTGGGAACAGGGATTGGGGAGGATGAATTCAAGCTGGAGAAGGTTCGCTACCACAAGATCATTATTATGACTGATGCTGATGTTGATGGGGCCCATATCAGAACCCTGCTGTTAACCTTCTTTTACCGGTATATGTCCCGCCTGGTTGAAGGAGGCTATGTCTATATTGCCCAGCCGCCCCTTTACTGTATTAAAAAAGGAAAAGAGGAGTGGTATGCCTATAATGATGAAGAGAGGGATGATTGTCTGGCCAAAATCGGCAAGAAGGGCATATCTGTCCAGCGGTACAAAGGATTGGGAGAAATGAACCCGGATCAACTCTGGAAGACGACTATGGACCCAGCCAATAGAACCATTCTTCAGGTAACCCTGGAGGATGCCGTTGAAACGGATGAGATATTCACTATCCTGATGGGGGATAAGGTAGAACCCAGGCGGGAGTTTATTCAAGCTTATGCTGACAAGGTGCGGAACCTGGATGTGTAATCAGTCAGAAGACAGAGGACAGAAGGAGGAGGTTATTATGTCAATGTCCCTTCCAAATCTAAGGTATCTTACCGATGAAAGAAGGCGGCCCCAGGAGGTTGTCCTTCCACTTAATGTATGGAAGGATATAACTGAAGAGCTGGAGGTATTGCGGGAAAAGCAAAAAATATTATTGGGACTGCAACAGGCATGTCGAGAGGTAGAGATGCAAAAGAAAGGGAAACTGCCAGAGGAAACCCTTGAGGACTTTTTGGATGAGTTATAAGATTATTCCAACAGAGTATTTCAAACAGCAGGTTCGCAGCCTTCAAAAGAGTTATCCCCAGATTCGGCACGATCTGAAGGCGTTAACCGGGACTTTAAAACAAAACCCCAAAGCAGGAAAGGCTTTGGGTAAGGGAGCTTACAAGATAAGACTAAAGAGTTCAGATGTCCCTAAAGGCAAAAGGGCTGGATATAGAGTTATTACCTATGTTATTGATGAGGAGCAGAAGATAAGATTGTTGACGATATACATCAAACCCAAAAAGGGAACAATTACTGACGATGAACTTGTGTGGATATTGCAGAAGGAAGGGTTGGCATAAAAGAGGGTAGCAATGAACGCCGCAAAAACGGAATCCATTACAATTCATGTCAGCACTCCAGCTGCTCGTGCTCATAAGAAAGCCAGTGTTGAACAACAACGCAAGCTGGATGCACTGCTTAGTCTCAAGCTCAACGAGGCTACCCAGGCAAAAAGGCCGATTGAAGAGATAATGAGTGAGGTTAGCCGCAGGGCGCAAGAGCGAGGGTTGACGCCGGAGGTTTTGGAGTCCGTTTTAGATGAGCAATAGAGCACGCTGCCGGTTAAATCTCCTTTATTTAATCACCGGATTGGATGTAGGTGGAACTGAGAAGGTTTTGGCCCGGCTGGTGGCCGGCTTGAATAAAGAAAGATATCGGATTCTGGTCTGCTCCTTGCAAAAAAGGGGGCCGGTGGCTGATGAGATAGAACGCTGCGGAATTAAAGTCGTTAGTTTGGATATGGAGGGGAAGCTGAATCTCAATGCCCCTCTGAAGCTTTTTTCCCTGCTTAAAAAAGAAAAAGTCGATATCCTCCACTCTTATCTCTTTCATGCTAATCTTCTGGCGCGAATAGTCGGCCGGTTAGCCAGGGTGCCCATTATCATCTCCTCAGAGAGAACTATGGAGATGGAAGGCAGACACCGGCTAATTATAAATAGGTTGACTGCCCCTTTAGCCGATTGTATTACCGTAAATTCTAATTCAGTCAGAGAATTCGTCAGCCATCGGATAGGGATTGATTCCCAAAAGTTAGTTACCATATACAATGGTTTGGACGTCTCAGATTTCCAGCGAAAGGAAGGCGATTCATCAGGAGTAAAAAAGAAATGGGGTATTGATTCGGATAAAGTTGTAATTGGGTGTGTGGCCCGGTTTGATCCGCCGAAAGGGGTTGAATATCTGCTCCAGGCAGCCGTCAGGGTAATAGCTAAGCATCCCAATGCTCTCTTTTTACTGGTAGGTTATGGGCCGCTTAGAAGAAAATTAGAGGATATGACGGAAGAATTAGGACTGGCTTCAAAGGTTATCTTCACCGGGGAATGTAATGATGTTCCGGGGATGCTTTCGATAATGGACATCTTTGTGCTTCCATCACTCTACGAAGGCTTTCCTAATGCAGTGCTTGAAGCTATGGCGGCTTCAAGGCCGGTAGTAGCTACTTCTGTTGCCGGCATTCCCGAAATAGTGGTGGACAACGAAACAGGCCTCCTGGTGCCGAGAGCGAATCCGGAAGCCCTGGCTGAGGCCATTAACACCCTTATCCAGTATCCTGAAATGGCCGAAAAAATGGGGCAAGCCGGCCGATCACGGGTGGAAGACTATTTCAGTCTGGAGAAAATGGTCGAGGAAACAGAAGAGTTGTATGAGCGGTTAATTGAAAAAGGGAAGAGAGAATAGACTAAGGGAGACCTGGACTTTATGGAATATGACAATCTGGAATTCAAGATTCCGAAGCAGTGCAATGACTACGCTGAGTGCTCCGAGTTTGTGACGTATTCGATCAAAGAAATCATGCAACACGCGATCGACTCAGAGCAGAATCAGATCGTCATTAACACAAATTTGAAGTTCGGCTTACCTATGGAAAACATCAACAAGATCGCAGGCCCCATTATTGAGGCCTGGGCTTTTGAAACAGTCACGCAAGGGATTTGATCAGTGGCTTGAACTTGCGAAAACCAACGAATGGATCAAGATTGATGAGTGACATCAACATCATCATAGGCGATGCCTGCTAAGAGTTAAAGAAGCTCAAAGCGTTTTCTGTTGATCTCGTGGTTGCAGACCCTCCTTACAACTTGGGTAAGGATTATGGAAACAACCACGACATCAAGGGATTTGAGGACTATTTGTCTTTCTCGAAGAAATGGTTACATGAGGCACATAGAGTTTTGCTAATTTACAACTCTGTGCGAATCAGGCAGTTATAGAAGAATCCTCGTGTGACTATCCAAACCATCAGACAGGAAATTATGAAAATGATTATCGTTATCCTGGATGTCAATACGAGGCAATCTGTCCCCTCTAACTATTTTTAACAATTTTCGATCCGGTGGCCTTGAAAATAAACTTTTAGTCAAAAAATTAAGCGAATGGTGAGTTAGTAGTCCCGAATTATTGAGAACTGGCCAGCAGTAAGTTCTCCATAAGTGCTTGATTTCTCGACACTTAAGTTTTTAGCAATTCAGCTATAAGCGCATAGAGAAAACGCTTTAGTTTCAGCAACTTACAGAGTGTCCATCCTGGGAAAAGCTGAGAACTTACTACTGTCCAGTTGAGAAAATACATCTGTAAAGGAGCATTATGAAGAACTACAAATTCTGGCCTGGGATTCTACTTAGTGTTTTTTTCCTGTGGCTGGCCTTGCGAGGGGTCAACTTTGAGGAGATGATAGACGCGATTGCTAAGGTTAGTTGGTGGTATCTTATTCCTATCGGATTGGTCACTCTGGGGACTTTCCTTGTCAGGGCCCTTCGATGGAGATACCTGCTCAGTTATGAAAAGCACATCAAGCTTCACTCTCTTTTTTCCTATACTATTATTGGCTTTATGGCCAATAATGTCTTTCCTCTGCGGATTGGTGAACTGGCTCGGGCTTACATCATTGGCAAAAAGGAAGGGATCTCCAAGGTTCGCTCTTTAGGCACTATTGTTATGGAACGAATATTTGATGGCATAACCTTGCTTCTTTTTTTAACCCTGATTTTAGTCTACCACCCTGGCTTTCCTGATTGGGTAAAAAAAATGGGCCTGATGCTGGCCCCTGTTTTCTTCCTTGCCCTTGGCGGGCTTATCGTGTTAGAATGGCATCAGGATTGGATCCTGAAGTTCACCCATTGGCTGACAGGGCACATTTCACCTAAATTGGCCGGTAGAATCGTAGAACACTTACAGTCCTTTATCCACGGACTGGCGATCTTGCGTCGAGTAGATCATCTCCTGATAGCTTTTTTTCTCTCGTTAGTACTCTGGATAGTTTATGCCGGTATTTTCCACCTGGCCCTCCAGGCCTTTCATATTAATCATTTGCCCTTATATACTGCTTTATTCGTTCTGACGGTAACTGCCTTTGGGGTAATGCTCCCCTCTTCACCCGGCTTTATTGGTCCCTTTCAGTATTTTTGCGTTAAGGCCCTTATCCTTATGGGGCTCGAAGATAAAAGCCTGGCTTTAAGTTACGCCTTCTTCCTGCACGCTGTTCAGTATGTGCTTGTTACCCTGGTTGGCTTAGGCTATCTTTGGAAAGAGAACCTCTCTCTTAGTGATCTGAAAAAGGCAGAGGAGTCCGAGGATCAAATCATTTGAGTTTGAGGAACTACGGAGAGCGAAATTACAGGCCTTTATCCACACCTCTTTCCGGCTGTAATTGGCAGAGGAACTCGTCGCACGGAACGCACAGGATATTGCAAATCTTTAATCGTTCTTTGCCACGGTACAGGAGGAGCGGTGTACATTCAGGATAGTCCTCTCGAAAGGAGAGTAGCCCGCGTAAATTTTTTTTATCAACGCGGGTGCTATTCTTTACTTCGATTGCCCAGAAACCGTTCGGACCATAAATCACGAAATCAACCTCAACTCCTGAACGGGTCCGCCAGTAGTAGAGCTTACAATGGTCGCCACTATAAGCGATCCAGGCTCTAAGATGTTGGGCAACCAGTCCTTCTGCGGCCAGGCCATAAATTTCTTCCGGTCGGTCGAGTGGGCCGGTAGGACGTAAGGATCGATAAACCCCGGCATCAAAGAGATAAAACTTTGGATGGATAGTGACTGCCCGTTTCGCCCGCTTCGTAAATACAGGTATCCGAAAAGCCAGGAGCAGATCTTCCAGAATTCCAACGTATCCTTCGACAACCTTGCGTTCGACCTGACAATCCCTGGACACCTGACTGAGGTTGAGCATTCCACCGTGGGAAAAACTGATGGCCTCAAGAAACCGGGAGAAGTTTCCAATATTTCTAACCAACCCCTCCATCTGAACCTCTTCTCTGACATAGAGCGCGGCGTAGGTTTGCAAAACGTCAGAAGGATTTTGAGCTGCCACTACGATAGGCAGCAAGCCGTAAGCGAGAGCCTTCTCCAGATCAAATCGTTCGCCAAGTTCCGCCGCGATAAAGGGATGGATGGTGCGGAGCAGAACCCGGCCTGCAAGCAAATCTACCCCGGTTCGCTTCAATTTGCGGGCACTGGAGCCTGTCAGGACAAATTTCCACCCCCTTTTTTCCTCAATGAGACGGTGCACCACACTTAGCAGTTCGGGGACCTTTTGGACCTCATCAATTATGAATACTTGATTATCCAGGCAAGCGCGTACTCGCTCCTCCAGTCGCTCTGGTCGAGCGCTGTATATCCTGAATTCTTCAGGCGAAAGCAGATCGATACGCTGCGCATCTTTGAAGCGATGTTGAACCAGGGTGGATTTACCGGCCCCTCTGGGGCCAAAGAGAAAAAAACTGTCTTCCGGATCCTTGAAAAATCGGTCGATAAATTCCATTTTGAGCCTCAATTCGGAATTACTAATTCTAAAATGCTGGCAGAAGTATAGCACGGTTTTTTTACATTGTCAACATTTTTGGGACGGTTCAAAAATCGTCCATTTTCTTGTGAAACCTTGCGTTCTTTCT
>JASEGY010000009.1 GCA_030019105.1 bacterium
AATAGCCTATCTTGAATTCGCTTACCCCAAAAACATTATCTTAAAAGCTATATTTATGACCGTGCTGAGTATAACTGATTACCGAAAAGGGGTGAATCGATGGAGGCAGCCTTCCTGAGATTGGGAATATTTCTCATTGCGGTAATTATCACGGCGATATATATCTTCAAAAGCGCCTTTTTCACCCATACTCATCCGCTGATTCTGGCTCTTCTGGCCCTTCTGGCCGGGGAAGTTGGCGCCATAAAAATTGCGGGGCAATCGGGCAAGATACTGTATGCCGACCTGGTTCTCTTCCTTTTCTTAGTATCTATATTGATAAGATACATCAGCTCAAAGAAATCCATTATCCCCCGAACTTCTCTGGATATCCCTATTATGGTCTTTATCTATATCAACATCTTCTCGGTTTATAATTCCATCGATTTCATGACTTCTATCTCTGAGCTAAAAGAGTTAGTGGTGGGATTTGTCGTTTTCTGGTTAGTAGTCTGGGCGGTAAGGGAAGAGGGAGACATCAAGCGGCTCTTTTTGAGCCTGGCGACCTTCGGTTTTTTAATGGCTGTATACTTATTTTTGGTTACTATCTTACAAGGTTCAGGCTTTTTAGATGCTGTCGCTGCGAGGAAGATAGACCTCCCCTGGGGAAGGTCAAATTATCTGGCCACTTTCTGGGACTTGATCATCCCTGTTACGATTGGGTTATTTATCAATGCCCGTCGTTTTATCTCTCGAATAAGCTTCGGGACAGCTATTTTCATTATGCTGGCCGGCCTGCTCATCACCCTCTCCAAGGGGGGAATAGGCTCCCTTATCCTTGCTCTCATTCTGGGGATTAGCATTTTTTTCAGAAGTCAGAAGAAAGTAATCTATTTTATTACTCCTCTCTTGATAGTTATTCTGGCTATCATTTATTATGAACCGCTAAACAGGGCTGTCTATCAGCCTTTTTCTGAGATAATCGGTTACAGATTCAGCAAAGGGGCTATGGATTATTCGGTAGGTGAGCGGATGAAACTTTACAATATAGGATTTCAGGTCTTTACCGAACATCCTGTCATCGGTTGCGGCATCAACAACTTTGAGGTTATGGTGGGACAAATATTCGGAATAGAGTTTGTCCCGCACAACATCTTTCTTGGCACAGCCGCAGAGACAGGGACTATTGGTTTGCTTGCTCTGGGATGGCTTTTTGTGGCTATCTTTTTGAAGTTCGTTGACTTGATTAGAAATATTGCCGATGAATACTGGCAGGGCATTCTGAAGTGGACATTTATAGGGGTTATGGCCACGTTGATTCACGAGCAGGTAGAAACGAACCTTATTGGAAGCCAGTTCAAGATCGTCTTTTGGTTTACCATCGGGATAATTTACGCTATGCCGAGGGTAATACTATTGCGGAATGCGGATTGCCGATTGCGGATCGCGGAATGAAAAGATTCGCAACCGTTTGCGGATTGCAGAATAGAGAAATAAATCCGAAATGCGAAATACAAAGAAGGGTATTTTAGATGAGAATAGTAGATAAAATATGCAGCAAGCTGAAAACTAAATTAATATACAGTCTTTTTTTAAAGGAGATTGGGAAACGGTCAATAATTTATAAGCCATTAAAATTAACAAATCTACAAAACATAACCATTAAGGAACGGGTTCAGATAAATGAATTTGTCTGGCTTTTCACCTTTAAAGTAACCGATAAAGACCCTCAGCTTGTGATCGACAGCGGCGCCAACATCGGGCATTTCAACCACATAGCTTGCATAAATGAAGTCTATATCGGCAAAAATGTCTTGACCGGAGATAAGGTGTATATATCGGACCACCAACATAGTTATGAGGATATTGCTGTTCCCGTCAATGATCAACCTTTGGTTTCAAAAGGCAAAGTCTATATTGGAGAACATACCTGGATAGGTGAGAATGTCTCGATTCTTAGTTGCAGGATTGGGAAACATTGTGTTATTGGAGCTAATTCTGTGGTTAATAAGGATATTCCTGATTATAGTGTGGCCGTGGGAGCCCCGGCTAAGGTCGTAAAAAGATATGATCTTCATTTAAAAAGATGGGTAACTGCTCAGCCATAAGTTACAAGGGGGGAAAGTCAATGGATTTATCTATCATAATTGTAAACTACAAAGTAAAAGAGCTGCTCAGGGATTCTTTGCACTCGATTGCAGAGCAGACAAAGGAAATCTCTTATGAAGTAATTGTAGTGGACAATAATTCCAGCGATGGAAGCCAGGAGATGCTCAAAGGAGAATTCCCGGAAGTAACTTTAATCGCTAATAAGATCAATCTGGGGTTTGCCGGGGCCAATAACCAGGGGATAGAAGTTAGTCAAGGCAGATATGTCCTTCTGTTAAATCCGGATACCATTGTCCTGGATAGGGCCTTAGAAAAGCTGGTCAAATATATGGACTATCATCCGGAGGCTGGAATAGTGGGGCCGAAATTACTTAACGCTGACCGAAGTTTACAGTTGTCCTGCGGAAGTGCCCCCAACCTCTGGAATATGTTCTGCGCCCATCTCTATCTAAACCGGATATTTCCCAAAACCAGGTTTTTTGACTCATACAAACATGGTTATGGGTGGAATTACAATGCTATCAGTGAAGTAGATTGGGTCTCCGGCGCCTGCCTTATGGTCAGACGGGAAGTCATTGAAGATATCAGGCCTTTGGACGAAGGTTTCTTCCTCGCCTTTGACGAGGGCGACTTTTGCAAGAGGGCAAAGGCTGCCGGCTGCCATATCCATTATTATCCTCAGGTCCGGATCATTCACCTGGTAGGACAGGCCACTAAAAAGGTACCCCAGACCAGGATATATAATTATCGGAGCGCCCTGAGGTACTTTCGCAAACATCATTCCTTGCCCGCGGTCTTCCTTTTAAAAGGCATCTTTACCCTTTCCCTTACCGTAAAATCAGTGATAAATCTTGTTTTTTTTCTTATCTGTCCCGGGAAGAGGCAAGGTATCCTTTACAATTTAGGCGCTTATCAAAGCGCCTTCAAGGAAGTAATAACCTGCGGTAATCGTGATTCGTGTTCGTTATCCGTGTTCGTAAAGGACCGAAAGAAAGGGAAAAACGGATACGGATAACGGTCACGGGGGACGATTTTGTTTCGAAATCCGCAATCTGCAATTGAAAGGGGGGAAAGTCAATGGATTTATCTATCATAATTGTAAACTACAAAGTAAAAGAGCTGCTCAGGGATTCTTTGCACTCGATTGCAGAGCAGACAAAGGAAATCTCTTATGAAGTAATTGTAGTGGACAATAATTCCAGCGATGGAAGCCAGGAGATGCTCAAAGGAGAATTCCCGGAAGTAACTTTAATCGCTAATAAGATCAATCTGGGGTTTGCCGGGGCCAATAACCAGGGGATAGAAGTGAGTCAAGGTAGATATGTCCTTCTGTTAAATCCGGATACCATTGTCCTGGATGGGGCCTTAGAAAAGATGGTCCAATATCTGGACTATCATCCGGAGGCAGGAATAGTGGGGCCGAAATTACTTAACGCTGACCGAAGTTTACAGTTGTCCTGCGGAAGTGCCCCCAACCTCTGGAATATGTTCTGCGCCCAATTCCATCTAAACGAGATATTTCCCCATCTCAGGTTTTTTGATTCATACCGGTATGGTTATTGGTGGGATTACCATGCTGCCGGTGAAGTGGATTGGGTCTCCGGCGCCTGCCTGATGGTCCGGCGGAAGGTCATTAAAGATATCGGGCCTCTGGACGATGGTTTCTTCCTCTACTTTGAAGAGGGCGACTTTTGCAAGAGGACAAAGGAGGTCGGCTGCCAGATCCATTATTGCCCGCAGGCCCGGCTTTTCCACCTGGTTGGCCAGGCGACTAAAAAGGTGCGTCGAACCAGGATAGATAATTATCGGAGCGCCCTGAGATACTTTCGCAAGCACCACTCCTGGCTACAGGTATTGTTTTTAAAGGGCATCTTTACCCTTTCTCTCACCATAAAATCGGTAGTTAGCTTTATTTCCTTTCTTATTTACCCTGAGGAAAGGGGAGACATACTTTACAATTTAGGTGTGTATCGAAGCGCTTTCAGGGAAATGATGGTCTCCGGGGGAAAATGACTATGATCAGCAAGTTTGCCATGAGACTTTATAAGGGGTTTCTTCAAATAAGATGGCTCCTGAGGCTTTACATGGTCAAATTAAAATTGACCTTAAAGGGAGTGGAATTCAGGATAGGGAAAGGCAGCTTTTTCCCCTCCAGCGCTTCTCTTGACGGAACGGCCGGCATAGGAAAGATAAGGATTGGGGACAAGGTGTATATCGGGCGTTACTCCATCATCCATAGCAAAGAGCTGGTTAGTATCGGCAGTAATTGTCTGATTGCCGACATGGTGACCATCAGGGACAGCGACCATTGTTTCAGCCAATTGGACAAGCCCATCTGTGAACAGGGGTTTGACATCGCCCCGGTGGTGATTGAAGACAATGTCTGGCTTGCCGCTAAGGTTACTGTAACTAAAGGAGTCAGGATCGGCCGAAATTCGATCATTGCGGCCAATGCGGTGGTGATCACCGATGTTCCCCCTGACACCATCTTTGGGGGCATCCCGGCCAGAGAATTAAGGAGACGATGACCATGAAGAAGACGACCATCTTACAACTTATCGGCACCCTGGACTTTGGGGGGGCGCAGAGCCTGTTATTATCACAGCTTAAAAATATAGACCGGAATAAATACCGGATCAAGGTCGCTACTATTCTTCGACCAGGGGCTTTGGCCCCTTCTTTTGAGCGGCTTGGCTTTCCGGTAATCAACCTGGGGATGCATGGCAAGCTTGATCCCCGCATATTTACCAGGCTCTATCACCTGATCAAAAGTGAGCAGGTCGATATCATCCACACCCACACCTTCCCGGCTGACTTCTTTGGCCGTATGGTGGGCTGGGCAATGAGATACCCAATCATTGTTACGACGGTGCATAATATAGGTAAATTAAGGGCTGGATACAGTCTCAGGATCGATCGGGCCCTTTCCGGCGCAAATGATCTGATCATCGCCTGCTCCGAAAAGGTTAAAGAAGTTCTTATCAGTCAGGGAATAAGGGAGGATAAGATTCAGGTCATCTGTAACGGGGTGGATGTTGAGGAGATTAACTCTCGTTGTCCCGCTTCAATCACAGGCAGGACGCCTGTGCTGCTTTCTAAGGCTTCAATCACAGGCGGGACGCCTGTGCCACTTTCTGTAGTCGGAGTTGTGGGCAGTCTCCTGCCCATAAAGGGTCATTCATATTTCATCCAGGCAGCCAAAGAGGTCAGCCGGGAATTGCCAGGGGTCAGATTTGTGATAGTTGGAGACGGCCTCCTTCGGGGCGAGTTGGAGGCATTGACGGAAAAACTCGGATTGAGCCCCAGGGTGAACTTTACCGGCTTTCGAGAGGATGTTCTCAATCTTATGGCCGGATTTGACCTCCTTGTCCTGCCCTCTCTGGCTGAGGGGTTTGGAATTGTCCTGGCTGAGGCTATGGCCCTTTCCAAGCCGGTAGTGGCTTCAAGGGTAGGGGGAATAGAAGAGATTGTGGTAGATGGAGAGACAGGGATATTAGTGCCTCCGGCTCAGCCGGGTGAACTTTCAAGGGCCATAATTCAGGCGCTCAGAGACGGAAAAAAGGCAAGCGAAATGGGACGTAAAGGATACCAGAGGGTTAAAGCCAGGTTTGATATAAAGACGAAGGTAAGAGAATTAGAGGGGGCTTATGAGCGGCTGATGGCAAAGAGGGCGGTTCGATGAAAAGATTGAAGATAGCTCAAATAGCGACTGCCAGTATATCTCTCCGTTTCCTTCTCTTGAGGCAGATAAAATATCTAATGGATGAGGGATATGAGGTAAAAGCCGTCTCCTCTGATGGCGGCTATCTTGATGAGGTAAGGGAGGCAGGAGTAGAGATAAAAACGATTAATATAGATAGAAAAATAAAACCTCTGGCAGATCTGGTCTCTTTAATAAAACTCATCCGATATTTCAAAAAGGAAAGGTTTGATATTGTTCATACCCACACGGCCAAGGCCGGATTCCTGGGACGGCTGGCGGCCCGGATAACCGGGGTGCCGATAATCATTCATACTGCCCACGGATTTCCTTTTCAGCCGGGGCTTCCGGGAATGAAAGACCGTTTCTACTTCTGGCTGGAAAAGTTCACGGCCTTGCTCTCTGACAGGATACTCTCCCAAAACAGCGAGGATGTCCAAACAGCTCTCAGGCTTGGATTAGTTAAGCCGGACAAAATTCGGGAGATCGGAAATGGGATTGATCTTGGCCTCTTTGATCCGGATCGGATAGCCGGACAGATCAATGTGGAGGAAAAACGAAGGGAGTTGTTTGGAGACTCAGGCCGGACTATCTTCCTTACCATTGCTGAGATGATCGAACGAAAAGGGCTGGGCTACCTTTTAAAGGCTATTAGCCAGGTAGTAAAAGAGGAGAGGAATTGTGGATTCGTTCTGGTTGGGGACGGTCCTCTTCGGGCCGGTCTGGAGGCTCAGGCAGAGGAGTTGGGGCTTTGCCATCACGTTCGGTTTCTGGGGTTCAGAACCGATATCCCTTTGCTTTTCTCCTTAGTCGATGGTTATATTCTCTCCTCCCTTTCCGAGGGTCTGCCCAGGTCAATCATTGAGGCGATGGCTATGACCCGGCCTGTAATTGCCACTGATGTCAAGGGGTCAAGGGAAATGGTCAAAGACGGAGAGACCGGCTTTCTGGTTCCGGCTCAAGACCCGGCTGCCCTGAGCCGGGCCATCCTGAAGATTATCCGAAATAAAGCAGAAGCTAAAGCAATGGGTTTGGCCGGACGAGAGAGGGCCAAAAGATTCTACAATGAAACCGATGTTATGGCCCGGTTAAATGGAGAATATCAGGAATTACTCCGCCTTAAAGGCCTTTTAAGGAGTATTTTAAAATGAATAACCGGAAAGAAACTAAAACAAACTTCGGAGTAAGAGAGGATACCCGAGACCTGAGGCAGTGCTGGGAAGTGCTCCTTTACTATAAATGGTCCATCGGCTTAGTGGTGCTCATCTTCTTCCTGGTCACCCTGATTATCAGCCTCAGGATGACGCCTCTCTATACTTCTTCCACCAGGCTCCTTCAGGTAGAGTCCAAAGGGCAATTGACCTTTGGGAATAATAATGTGCCGGAGTTTACTCCAGGATATGAGATTGAGACAATGGCCCAACTGCCCAAGACCCGGCCGGTGTTAGAAACTGTAATTAACAAACTTAACCTTAAAATAAAGCCCGAAGGATTGGCCGGCATGGTTACTATTGGCTGGAGCAAAGAGACAAAGATTATAACTATTTGGGCTAAATATCCTGATCCAATTATGGCCCAAAAGATTGCCGGCACCCTGGCTGAAGCTGCTATCCGGGAGGAGCTCGGACTTCATAAACTGGAAGCTGAGGCAAAACATGGATATTTAATAAATCAGTTGGCCAGAGTGGAGGAAAACCTGGACAGGACTGAGGAAAAGATGAAGGAGTTTGAAGAGGAAGAGCGGGTCATCGATATTGATAAACGAAAGGGGCCTACCCAGTTTTCTGAACAGGCCCTCAGCTTGGTGCGGGCAGAGGAACACTTAAACCTTCTGGAAGAGGAATCTCAGGCAGAGCTTGTGGCCGCTGACGCCAGGGTAAAAAAGTTTGAAGAAGAATTAGGGTTGAAAGAAATAAACTATGAGGTGTTTCAAGAAGGAGAAGAAAAGGAGCCTGGCCCAGTTCAGGAGGCCCTTCTTATTGAATATATTAAGCAGAAGACCGAGATTTCGGCTCAGAAAGCCAAAGTAGAGAATTTTAGAGGTGGTAAAAAGCGGATTTGGACCAGAATGAAGGAGGTCCCGGAAAAACAACTTTCTCTGGCCCGCTTAGAGAGAAAAAGACAGATTAATGAGCAGTACTTTCTCTCCCTGAAGGAGAAGTTGGAAGAGACCAGATTGGGCATGGAATCAGAGGTGGGCAATCTGAGGGTGATTGAACCGCCCGAGATGCCGGCTAAACCGAACTGGCCCAATATACCAATAAATATCCTCATTTCCCTCGTCATTGGGGTAATGTCTGGTGTTGGGCTGGCCTTCCTGCGAGATTACCTCGACAGTACGATCAAAAGCCTGGAGGCAATAGAGGAACATTTCACCCTTCCTTCGCTGGGCCATATCCCTTTCCTGGCTAAAGATAAAAGATTGATCGATATCCAGGGATCACACCCTGGAATCACTGAGATTTATAGCCCCATCTCCCACGAACTCAACAGGATTAAAGGCAGCCCAGCCGTCCCGGCTGTGAATGAGAAAGAAAGGGGCAAAAACTCCTTCCTGATTACCAGCACTGTGGCCGGGGAAGGTAAGTCAACCACGGCCTTGAATCTGGCTTTAGCTTCAAGTATGGAGGGCAATAAGGTCATTCTTCTGGAGGCTGATATGAGAAGCCCCTCCGGCCTGACTATGACAATGGGCCTCCCGGTAAGATACGGCCTGCAGGACTACTTAATGGACAAAGCCTCTCTGGAAGAAGTCTTAATAGAGACCAAACAGCCTAATCTAAAACTCCTGCCGGCTCGAAAAAATATGAGGGATGATAATTGGGTTGATCTCCTCAACTCTACCCGGATGAAAGAACTTATTGAGCGGCTCAAGCAGGAGGCGGATATTCTTTATATTGACTCTCCGGCCATTCTGCCGGTATTTAACATCTCCTCTTTAGTAAAGGAGATAGATGGGGTTATCTTCATCGTTAAAGCCCATGGCCCCAAAGTAAAGGCGGTCAATTTTGCCTTAGAGCGGCTGAGTAAGATAAACGCCCCTCTCATGGGGACATTGCTGACTAAGGTCAGGGTGTCAAAAAAGGATATACATTACTACTATTCCTACTGTCACGCTCCTGTCCGGCAGCGGTTCCGGATGCCCTTTAATTTATTGAAGAAAAATATTCCCCTGGGCCTTCCTTCGGTCAGGAGTATTCTGATCTGCCTGGCCATCCTTTTTCTATCTATCTTTTACCTGGCCAATCCCGGAAATTTAGGTTTGGAAGAAGGGGCAGAAGCGAAGGAAACAGTGGATTTCGGAATGCGGAATGCGGAATGCGGAATGCGGATTTATCCCGATCCGAAATCCGAAATCCGAAATCCGAAATCCGAAGATGTCAGGAAGTCAGAGATTCAGAATCAGACTCTGACCATGGGAGTTGCCTATGCTATTCAGATAGGGAGCGAGACCTCCCTGGAGGCAGCCGGCTATTTACAAAACCGGGCCTTTGAGGCCGGCTTCAGTTCCTATCAGCAGGCAGAAAGGGTTAGACAGCCTATCTACCGGATTTTTATCGGGAAGTTGTATCCTGCCATGGAGCGGGCTGAAGAAGAAGTAGCTAAGGTCAGGGCTATGGGATATGAAACCAGGGTTGATACTCAACCCAATCACCATTACATTATCTTCCTGGGGGAATATCCGGCTCGATCTGAGGCCTTGGAACTGGTCAGAAGACTTGAGGCAGATAGTATCTCTCCACGTCTCATCTCTGACTATAAAGAGATAGATATTTACCGGGTCATGGTGGCTTGCCCTGGCGGGCCTGAAGAGGTCAGGAGAAAAAGAGAAGAGTTGGAAGAGGCTGGTTTCAGTACCTTTATTCGGTGCTTGAGCAGCAGCAGCAGCGCCGCTGTGACACAAAAGGCAGGTAAAATCTGATGGTAACGCTAAAGAGATTAATAGATATTATAATTTCCGTGACCGGTCTGGCGCTTACTGCCCCTTTGTTGTTGACGGCAGCAATTCTAATCAAGCTCGATTCTAAGGGTCCGGTCTTTTTCTGCCAGGAGCGGATCGGGCAGGGCGGCCGTCCCTTTAAGATCATCAAATTTCGAACCATGACGGCTGAGGCAGCTAAAGAGAAGGTAAGTTGCGAGGTCTGCCCGGGTGATTCCAGGTTAACCAGGTCAGGTAAATTACTCCGGGCAACCGATATCGATGAAATCCCCCAATTGATCAATGTCTTGAAGGGGGAAATGAGTTTGGTCGGCCCCAGGCCCACCATTAAAGAACAGGTTGATAATTATACCCCGAATCAGAGGAGACGCCTGGAAGTAAAGCCGGGTATTACCGGTTGGGCTCAGGTTAATGGGAGGATCCATATACCCTGGGAAGAGAGGATAAAGTTGGACCTGGAATATATTGATCGGCAATCACTTCTGTTCGATCTGAAGATTCTGATTAAAACAATATGGGTTGTGTTGGAGGGGGTCACTGCTCGGGAGCATTGTTCATCCTTTGGACCGGTTTCACAGTTCACACAGTCCACAAAGTCCACACAGTCCATAGAAGGCAGCTTGCAGGCTAATATGGATTCGGTTATTATTTATGGCGCCAGCGGACATGCCAGGGTTATTATTGACATTCTGGAAAAGAGTGGTCCATACCGGATAGCAGGTCTTCTGGATGATGATAATACCCTGTGGGGCCGGCAGATATATGGATACGAGGTTCTTGGGGGCGGGGATATGCTCGTAAAGTTGAGTCTGGCCGGGGTAAAAAAAGGTATTGTCGCGGTGGGAGAGAATAAAATAAGATGCCAATTGGCCCGAAAGATGGTTGAGTTGAGATTTGATTTGATCAAGGCGATCCATCCTTCGGCCCAGATTGCGAGGGGGGTGATGATAAAGGCCGGCTCGGCGATTATGGCCGGGGTAGTTATCAATGCCGATTCCATACTGGGAGAAAATGTGATTATAAACACAGCGGCTACTATTGACCACGATAACCGGATAGCCGATGGTGTTCACATCTGTCCTGGCGCCCACCTGGCTGGCGGGGTTAGTGTTGGCCGCTTTAGCCGGATTGGAATCGGGGCAGCCGTAATCCAGGGAATAATGATTGGTGAGGATGTGATTATCGGAGCAAATGCGGCTGTGATCAGGAATATACCCGATTATGCGGTGGCCGTGGGGGTCCCCGCCCGGGTAATTAAGATTAAAAAATGAGGTATCTACTCAGCCACGAATTAACACAAATTGACACGAATACACACGAATAAAAGCAGCAATCCACCAATTTAGCCGATGAGTCAAATAGAACACGGATTGTACGGATGAGACGGATACACACGGATAATAAAAACAATAGCCTTCATAAAAACTAAAGGTAGTGACGCTATCCACACTCAGGAGTTAATCCTTTAGGATTTCATTATGAAAGGCTAAAGCCTAAAATCCGAAATATAGCTTGCTTTAGCTTTCGTGTGCCTCATTGAATAAAAATCAGTGGAAATCCGTCGAATCCGTGTCATCAGTGTGCTATAAAAATTCGTGATAATTCGTGTTCATTCGTGGTTAATAAAGAGGCTGAGTAGTTACAAAATGAGGAGGGAAAAAAAATGATTAAACCTGCTGTTCTTGGAGGAAGACCAATGTTTGAAGAGGAGATGCATATTACCAGGCCGACTCTTCCCAGACTGGATATCGACCTATTCAAACACCTTGACAGGATGTTTTCTATGGGGGCCATTACCAACGGTCAATATGTCCGGGAGTTAGAAGAGAAGGTGGCTGATTATCTGGGGGTAAGGCATGCCATAGCCGTCTCTTGCTGCACAAGCGGCTTGATGTTGGTCATCAAGGCCCTCGGGCTTTTCGGAGAGGTAATCCTGCCCAGTTTTACCTTTTCGGCTACGGCTCATGCCCTGATGTGGAATAGTATTACGCCGGTCTTTGTTGATTGTGATCCGGAGGGATATAACCTCAATCCTGACCTTATTGAAGCCTCAATTACCGACCGGACTTCAGGGATAATGGCTGTTTACACCTTTGGTAATCCACCCCGGATAAAGGCCCTCGAAGAAATAGCCGCCAGAAACAACCTGAAATTGATCTTTGATGCAGCCCACGGTTTCGGTTCGGAATATCAAGCCAAAAGGCCGGGGAGCTTTGGTCATGCGGAGGTCTTTTCCATGAGTCCAACTAAACTTCTGGTGGCCGGCGAGGGGGGCATCGTGACTACCAACGACGATGAATTGGCCAGAAAGATACAGATCGGAAGAAACTACGGTAACCCCGGGGATTATGACTGTGAATTTGCCGGCCTCAATGCCCGAATGGAAGAGTTCAATGCCTACCTGGCCCTGGCCAGTTTGCCAAACTTAGAGGGATTTGTTCAGAGGCGGAACGATCTGGTTGCCTCCTACAAGAAAGAATTGGCCGACATGCCCGGTCTCTCTTTCCAAAGAATCGACCCAGCCGACCGGAACTCCTATAAAGATTTTTCCATCCTGATCGAGCCTTTAACCTTCGGCCTCAACCGGAACCAACTGGCCCAGGCTCTAAAAGCCGAAAAGATAGATACTAAAAAGTACTTCTATCCCCCGGTTCACCGACAAAAGGCTTATGCTTTTCTCTACGCCGGATACGAGGAGAGTTTGCCGGTAACCGGGTATGTGACCGAGAATATCCTTTGTCTGCCCCTTTATTCTCATATGGAGGAAAAGGAAGTCCTCAAGATATGCTCGGCCATAAAGCGGATATACGACTTCCGCGAAGATATTGCCAGGATAGGTGATGAAAATGCTTAGAGAACACTACTATTCCTTTCTGGCCCTGATCCTGGATATCCTGCTTATAAATCTGGCCCTGCTCCTGGCCCTTCTTATCCACTTCGAGGGGGCCATCACCGTTGAGCATATCCAGGCTTTGAGCTATACGGCCCTGCTTTCCAGCGTAGTTAGGGTGGGAACTTTGGCCGGGTACGGTTTATATCGCTGCCCCTGGCGATACCCCGCCGATCTGGGTGCTGCCATCCGAATAGCCAAAGCTGTACTCACCAGCTCTCTCCTGATCGTGGTTATCCTATTCGTTTATCCGTCGTTATATGGAAAGAAGACCCTGGGGCTTTCCGGCCTCTACTACCCTGGTCCGGTTTTTATCATTGAATCCCTTCTCTGCTTTCTGCTGATAGGTATTTCACGATTCATACCCAGAATACTTCAGACTCTGCGGAAAAAGGAGAAAGAGGGGACAAAAAGGGTCCTCATTGTTGGGGCCGGTGAAGCCGGAGAGATGCTGGTTCATGAAATGGTAGACCGCCCGGAGTTCGGCTATCATCCGATAGGTTTGGTTGATGACCACCGCCCCATGCAAGGGATGCGCATTCACTCCGTGCCTGTGATAGGGACAATAAAGGATGTGCCCAGGTTGGTAGAGGAAAAGAAGGCAGATATGGTCGCCATTGCGATCCCATCCATGGGAAGTGATCGAAGCAAGCAAATTTACGAGATGTGCCGCCGATCTAAGGTTGCCCTAATGATTCTGCCCCGGATTGAAAACCCAACCGAGAAATTCATCCGCCTCTCCCGACTCAGGAATATTCAACCTGAGGACCTTCTTCTTCGGGAAGAGAGCACGGTTGATATTGAAGAAATCGCTTCTTACTTAGGCGGGAAGACGGTGATGGTTACCGGCGCCGGAGGCTCAATCGGTTCCGAACTCTGTCGTCAGGTGGCCATGTTCGGCCCGGAAAAACTCCTCTTGCTCGGTCGAGGGGAGAACAGTATTTATCAGATCATGATGGAGCTTTCCGAGACCTATCCCTATCTCTCCCTTAGGCCTATCATCGCCGACATTAGGGATAAGCCCAGGATAGAGCGCCTCATCGAAAAGTACCGTCCTGACATCATCTTCCATGCCGCCGCCCACAAACATGTCCCCCTGATGGAGCTTCAACCGGAAGAGGCCATCAAGAATAACGTCCTGGGAACAAAGAACCTGGCTGAGGCGGCTTGTAAATATGGGGTGTCCCGGTTTGTTATGACCTCTTCAGACAAGGCGGTCAATCCAACTAATATTATGGGGGCCTCGAAACGAATCTGTGAACTTATCCTCCAGTCTAAAAAAGAAGAGACCAAATTTGTATCGGTCAGGTTTGGGAATGTGTTGGGCAGCCGGGGTAGTGTGGTCCCTTTGTTTAAGAAGCAAATTGCTGACGGAGGACCGGTAACCGTTACCCATCCCGAAATTACCCGTTATTTTATGACTATCCCCGAGGCAGTCCAACTTGTCCTTCAAGCCGGCGGGATGTATCAAAATGGACAAACATTTATGCTTGATATGGGCTCTCCGGTCAAGGTCATAGACCTGGCTAAGACCATGATTCAACTGGCCGGGTTGGAACCGGAGGAAGACATCAAAATCGAATTTACCGGCCTTCGTCCGGGTGAGAAACTCTATGAAGAGCTTCTCACCGCCAGTGAAGGTCTAAAGGCGACCAAACATCACAAGATATTAATTGGCCAGCCGGATGTAGTCAATCGAGACAAACTTGAGAAGGATATTAAGATACTGGGAACTCTGGCTGAACAGATGAAGACAGAGGCTCTCATTGCTAAGGTGGCCGAAATAGTTCCCGAGTACCGTCCTTCACGGAGGCATCAGGATTTAGGGGTTGTTGAAGAATCGCCCCTGGCAGCATAGTACAGCTCGGCGGAAGTTCTTCCCCGGTTTCAACCTGCTTGCCGGGCAGCCGCAACCTTTAGGTTGCGCAGGCTAAAGCCTGCGACTACCAGGTGCAGAAAACCAGGGAGGTATTTCCGCCGAGCTGTACTGGTTTTAAGTAATTACCAGAACGATACATTTTTATATTTTATAAAGTATATATTTTAATATATGTAAAATTTTGCTATATTTCTGTAATAATTCTCGATATTGACTATTCTTTATTTATATGGTATAATAATAACTGGAAGACTTGAATTTCTATTAATTTTTCAAAGGGAGGGTGTTATGAATAGGAACCTTAAGCAGTCTTTGGCTGCTATCTTCTTTATCTCCATGCTGGTGGTAACCAACCTCGTCCAGGCGGATACCTACACGGTAACTAACCTGAATGATTCCGGTAATGGCTCTTTACGCTGGGTTTTGGACCAGGCCAAAAACCATTCAGGCCTGGATACGATCAAGTTTGATCTTTCTCTGCAGGGCGGAGTCATCTACGTCACCGGCGGGGAACTGTGGGTAGAGGGCGACAAGACGACCATTGATGCCTCCGGCCTCTGGACAGGCAATATGCCTGGTATTACCATCGATGGGAGCCGGGGCGGCAACTGGGAAGGCCTGACTATCAGCGCTGATCGCTGTGCTGTCTATGGCTTGTATATCACAAGTTTTGAAGATGATGGCTTGCAGTTCACATCATCTGCTTCAGACAACATCATTGGCGGACCAGGTCATCAGGCCAATGTTTTTGGTAACTGCCGGGGCGAAGGTATTGAAATATACGGTGGTTCTAACACTGTTTATGGTAATTACATCGGACTTACACCTGATGGCGATCCTATCGGTAATGGGGGCTGTAATGGCCTGGGGGGCCTGGTCTTTGGCCATAATGGAGCCAAAAATAACCGTCTGGAAAACAATGTTATTGCTTACAATTATGGTATGGGAACCAAGAGCTGGAAGTCTAAAGGTTACGGCAATCTCATCACCCGCAACTCTTTTTATCAGAATAAAGCCGAATACAGGGACTGTGATTACACCCATTATGGTTTAGGGATTGATCACAATAATGATGGAGATGGCCTTACCCTCAATGATGGGCAAAAAAACTCCAGCCAATTTAATAGGGGGATGGACTTCCCTGTCTTTACTCTCGTTAGTTTAAATGGGACTACCCTCCATTTAGAAGGTTACGTCGGTACTGCCGGCAATTCTACCTTTGCTAACTCGACGGTCGAAGTCTTTATCGCTGATCCTGACCCCAGTGGGTACGGAGAAGGCAAGACTTATCTGGGCAGTTTCACTACCGGCTCCACCGGCGATTTTAAGGTCGATCTGACCGTAAGCGGCCTGTCAGCAAACGATCAGATCACAACCACGGCCACGGATCCTTCCAACAACACCTCGGAATTTTCGAAGATATTCATACCAATGCTCACTTGCACTCTTTCATCTGAGGCCGGATCGGATAAGACCATTGACTACGGTTACTCAACTACTATCGGCGGCTCACCCGTTGCTTCGGCCGGAACTCCGCCTTACACCTATTCCTGGACACCCGCCAGCGGTCTTGATGATCCGGCGGCGGCTAATCCCATTGCTTCGCCTGATACTACCACCATCTATACTGTGACCGTCACCGATGCCCAGGGTTGTCAGGGCACCGACAGTCTCACTATTACCGTTAATCCTTCGGGAACCACCCTTATTGATGGTTTCAATGTAACTTACGATGGACGAAACTACGATACCGAGAACAACCGGACGACCTTTACTTACACCGTGTCCGGAACCGGCCTTGATCCTGCCTTGAGCCACTTTACCATCGGGCTCCCTTCTTGTGATCCTGCGGTGAAAGTTGTCGTTTATAGTCCTGATAATTCTATTGAAATTGGGAAAGAGCCCACCACCGGCTTATTTGGCATTAAGTGGGACATTGGCCTTGAACCGGACCAGTCCCGAACCTATTCCTTTACCCTGGAAGGGAAATATGGTGAGGAAACTATTCAGGTAGCCGTTAAAGCAGGCAAAGAAGCCGAGATTGGAACTATCACCGGTCTGGCTTGCCCTCTTAATCCTCCTCCTCCCAGCCTACCAACTTGTTCCTTTGACTTGCCTAATACTGTAGAGGCAGGGTCCAGCATCTCCATAGATGCCACAGTCAATGAAGGAATGCCGCCTTACCATTACTCCTGGAATGATGATTGCGGTCAGAATTTCAGTTCCTTTACCGTTGAAGACCCTGATTGGACAGCGCCCACCCGGGCCGAGCCGGCCTGGCGGGCCGAGCCGGCCTGGCGGGCCGGCACCTGCGCCTTGACCTTGCAGGTGACCGATGCCGCCGGTTATCAGAGCAGATGCCAGGGAAGCGTGGAGATTATTCCCGCTACACCTTTCTGTCCCTCCGATATGGCTGGGGCTGGACCTGACCGACAGATATTATCCGGCGAGTCAATCCAAATAGGCGGTTCACCTACCGCTTTGGAAGGAACTCCACCTTACACCTATTTATGGACGCCAGGCACTGGTCTTAATAACCCGGCAGCGGCCAATCCGCAGGCCTCACCTGCTGCGACCACGACTTATACGGTTATGGTCACCGATGCCAATAATTGTCATGATAGCGATCAGGTAACAGTTAATGTCTTCCAATGCGGCTTCCTTACCGTCGAGGCCGGAGATGACCAGGTCTTTTGCGCCCGGACAGAAGGGCCGACTACCGTGGTGCTTAGTGGGTGCGCTTCATCGGATGAAAGCGGGGCGGATATTCTGAAATATGCCTGGAGCACGGGTGAGACTACCTGCCGCGCCTTTCATACCTTCCCTGAGCCGGGTGACTATCCGGTCACTCTAACCGTAACCAATGAGTGGGGCTGCACTGCCTCGGATACAGTCAATATCCTGATTACCCGTTCAGCCACCCCTGGAGGGCACTTGATTAATCTTAGTATATTGAGCCCGAATGAGTCAGTCGATCTCTGCCAGGAGGCTGCCTTTAGTCTCACGGCTGAGAGCAAGATCGAAGATACCACTACCTCTATTTGGATCGAGGCCGTCTTGCCGCCCTATTTTCGTTACATGCCGGGGACAACCCGAATTACTTTGCCTGAAGGCGGCCTGTTTCAGGATCCCTGGTTTGACCCCATCGATGAACGGCATTTAGTCTGGAACCTAAAGGACGAACCCCTGATCAAGATGTTGACCAACGATGTTTTAAATATTACCTTCATGGCCAGGCCGGGTTGTAAGGCCTATCCTCCTGAGAAAAATTTTTTTACTCAAGCCATCATGATGTTTGAAGTTGCTGGTGGTTGTTATGAGGTAACCGCGGCTTCGAATATGGTCATTACTGAGTCGCCGGGGCTGGTAGTGAGAACATCGCCTGATCCGGCGGCTTATTATTTAGACGATGAATTTAACTGGACCATTCAAGTCGAGAACACTGGTTTCGGGGATGCTTATGGATTCAGCTTAACTGAGGAGATTGGGGCCGGCTTAGAGCCGGTTGATCTTGATCCAATTACTCCTGGGATTCAACCCGTCGTGGCTGATACCATTCCCCCCGGCATACCGGGTCCATCTACCCAGCCAATCATAGAGGGGAATATGTCAGCCTGGAATTTTTCAGAGATGACTTTAGTAGGGAAGTCTGAGAGTAAAGATGAAGACAGGCGAAGCTATGAAGTTACCTTGAGGCTCAAGGTCATCTCCTGTGAGAATTTGACTGTTACTTCTTTTGTTGGAACCGGCTGCGATAATGAGGCCTGTGCAACTAATGTCTTCACCTCTTCGGTGGAGTTGTTGAACCCTACAGCCCAAATTACAGCCACCAAAACATATATTGCCAACAAGACTGATGAGAAATACGGCTACGAGATGAGCACATGGTCTCATCCACCCACGGTTAGCATAATTATTGAGAATAAGGGGGAGGCGCCGGCCACAGATGTTTTTTACACCTATTATCTTTACGATACCACTGAAACCGAATGGTATATTGATATTGCCGGCTGCAGCCTCCCTCCTGATGCGATCCTGACCTATAATGATTATAGTTCAAGTGAAATGAAAGACAATGGACACGGGGATAAAGCTTATTCAGCCACCTGGAAGTTTGACCAAATCGAGGCCGGAGAAACGGTCACTATTACCTTTAATCTCCCCTTTATTTATCCTTACGGCGTCTATAATGGCAAATGCGATCCCTATTGGGACTGGTATGGAGGATACAACCCGGCTCTTCACAAAGTCGCTTACTATGAACTCTCTTATAACAGGAATTGCCATGAAACTACCAGGGAAGGCGGACTTGACGGGGGACCACCGCTGCCGGCCTTTCCCAATGTCAAATATGATCTTATATCCGGGCCGGCGGAGCTCGTTGAAGGTCAAGATAGCCGCTTTAATTATGCCATTGAATTTTGTCAGTCCTGGTGGATGGATGGGGCCGAATGCTTTGAAGGACCGGATACCGATTCTGTTCGCTTAGTGGACATCTTTCCCCCTTATACTGAATTGGCCGGGCCGATTGAAGTCAGCAGTATTAATGGAAGTGATTCGGTAAGACTTCAGGAAGGCCTTGATTACACCTTAGCCTATGATCAAGAAAAGAAGCAATTTACGCTCTCTATCGGCATTACCCGGTGGCGTAATACCTTTAACCATAGTGATTGTCAGTCTGTTAAGGTCCCCTTGCAGGTAGTTGAAGGCGAATGCCGTTCGGGCGAATATGCCAATGCATACCGGTTCGACTTTAATTGTGGTAATGATGATACCTATACTATCTGTGGTGAGGCCATCCCGGTCCAACTCTTCTGCCGTGAAGGATGTGAAGGGATCGGGGGCATGAACACTATTACCGACCGTAATCCGGCACTCCCCTGTGACGAGATCGCCTTTAGCGTCGCTTATAAAGTCTCCGGCACACCAGGCCATTCTTATGACCGGGTTGTCCTCTTTAATGATTTCTGGACGGATTTTAGCGGTGATAAAGCGCCGCTTACATATCTTGGTCCGACCACTGTCCGGCGCAATGGCGTTGATATCACGGCTAATTTCCCTCATCTGGAAGAAACCGTTCCGGCCTCTCTCCAGGATGGTTTCTATCACCCTGGTGGACCAGGACCTGATTCAGGAGAGGCCGAATATGCCTGGGACCTGAGCGGAACTGTTTTTAATGTGGAAGATACCATCACCCTCCTTTATAAGATGCGTGTCTCAAGCTATGCACCCTACCCGGGAGTAGAAAATAAACTTGATTGGGTTTACACCCAGATATCCGGCCAAAACGGTGAGGATCATTCCACCCGGTGTGAACCGATGGCTTATCTTCTGGATGTGATTAAATACGAAGGCGGAGGAGGCTATATTGAGTCCGGCTGGATTCCAGAGGATGGTATCTTAAAAACCTGCTCCGAGACAGGGGAGTTTAGAGTGACTATCTATACAGAGAGCGATGAGGAAGGGGACATCTCCTCCGGTGATGACAGATATTTTATTACAGACCAGAAACTCCGTGTTTATCTCCCCCCTGGCCTGGCATACTCTCCGGCCACTTCCCATTCCCGAATTCAGTATGTCTCAAGGACCATCCCCTGGACATGGGTTAATGATATTATCCCTGAGATTACTACTTCTGAGGCGACCGGTGGTCAAATCCTGACCTGGCAGATGGATACCCTGACCAATACAAGCGGGGACACCATTGCGGTCAAACCGGAGGAGTGGATGCGAATCTACACCTATTTCAGGCTTATGCCCACCTGTCAGTGGCAAGGCTGCAAGGACCAGCGGCTTGATTTAAACGGCGACGGTGACTTTGATGATATGTTCATCCGGCTTACCGGTCTTGATTCCTGTGGTCGAGAGGTGATCAGAGAATATGACTACCGGTTCACCAATCAGCATCCTGAATTATCCCTCACCCTTTTTCCTGAAGAACAGACGATTAGTGATACCTCTGCCTTTTTCGATCTGGAGCTTACCAATACAGCCAAGGCAGTTGATGCCGTCAATTTCTGGATTTACGCTGATTTTGCTCCGGATATCGTCCTTTCTTCTGTCTATGATATTACCTCCGGCAAACCCGGTCTCAATATCACTGAGACGGCCCAGGTTGAGCAGAATAATATTTACCTTCGGATAGGTAATATCTTTCCCGAAGAGACGAAAAAAATCCGGATCTATGTAAGGCTCAAGGATACTGACGGAAATAGTTATGCCTGCAGCACCGGCGACGGCTTCTTAGAGACAGGAATAACAGTTGCTGCCGGCTGGGGCTGCCTTTATCCGGATGATCCGGGATATTCAATGACTGCTGCCTGTCAGACTATTACTAAGACAGCCAGGATAAGATTGGGCGGCTCCAGTTTCCAGATATCAAAGGATATACCCGATCCAATTCACTTCTGTGCCGAAGAGACAATGATAATACATTTCTTAAACACCAATATTACCCCCCTCTACCGGATTGATATCATCGATACCTTGCCGGTCGGCATGCAGCATGTTACCACCACCTCGATAAAATTGGTCAAGAAGGGGGAAGCCCTTGATATTACCGGGCTTGCCGACGATATCTTCTCTTCCGATCTCCAGCCGGAGGTAACCGAACAGGAGAAGGGCACACCTTATGCCTATCAGGTCCTGAGGTGGACATTACCGGGCACAATTGTGCTTCCGCCCGGATACGACCTTCAAATAACCTTTACCTGTCTGGCTGATTGCTATTATCAGGACGCCAATCACGCCGCTATTCTGGGCATAGCCCATGCGCCCTGCGGTAAAGAGATCATGCTCTGGGGGAGAGATATCTATTATTCGCCTCCTATCCTTCTGCCCAAAGGCGAGCGGGCCTGGTTTAGGATGACCCAGACAGTAAGCGAATTAGATGCTGTTCTTAATCAGCCGGCCACCATCACCATTGCCTTTACCAATTATCCTGAAAATAAGCCCGGTCAAGCCGCTGCAAAGGTAATGATTATGGATGTTCTCCCGGCAGGCGGACATTATGTCCCCGGAACCGGTGGGGGAACAGTAAACGGATCGCCCTTCAGTCGTGATCCGGATGGGATCTATGCCGTGGATGCCTCTCCGGGCTATGTGGTTCATAATGGAAGCCGGCTTTACCTGCCCCGCGATCCGAATGAAGAAGAGGATGAAGCCCAGGGGCTCCTTGATGGCCAGGAGATTTTAGTCTGGGATATGCCTGATATTGATCCGGGGCAAGGTGGTCGGATTAATTTTGACTACCGGATGGAATTTAATTGCAGTTCTAATCTGGCCCTAAATCTGGGGATGATTTACTATGCCTCTCAGACGCCTTGTTCCACTGAGCCGGGCGGCTTCTGCCGTGAAACCGGATTTAAAGACTGGCTCTGGAAACCGGTGCCTATGCTTAATCCGAAGTTAAAGTTGACCAGGCAGCCTCTTTCTCAATCCGTCGCCTGTGGAGATACTCTAACATGGGAGATTACGGTAAAGAATGTAGGCAGCGGCGTAGCTGCCAACCTGGTTGTCCGCGATATCTTAGGAAATAACATGGAATTTGAGGCCGCCAACTACGGGGGAAGTGAATCGGGTGGTCTGGTCATGTGGGACTTTCAGGGCGGGAGCGCCCCGCCTGAACTCATTGATGCTGACAACGATGGGGTAAAGAATGACCTGCCCGGGAATAATACCAAAATAACCGTCACCCTGAGCGCCGGAATACTGGGCTGCAGCGCCGGCGATAAGGCTTATGCCTCCTGGGGCGTAGGAACGACCGAGTGCCCTTCTTCCGGCGTATCAGGAACAACGGCTACCGTCCTTTTGCCTGAACTTGAGGCCGTTAATACCCCAATTTCCCCACGGAATGGAATAGTTGCGCCTGGTGAAGATGCGGTCTATGAAATCACCATCAAAAATATTGGCGATCCCGGGTCTTATCTCTCCGGTATCATCGTTACCGACACCCTGCCTGAAGGTTGGAGCTTAGTTTCTACTCCGGCCATCAATCGGGGCAGTCTGATTGATCCTCCCCGGATTAGTGATGGAGGCATGCTCACCTTGAAGGTTGATCCCTTTATCCGGCTCGGAACCGCTCCAGCTGACTCTTTAACCATCACTCTGTCTGTAGATTCCAGCGATCTGAACTGTGGAAGCAGCGTTACCAATGTTGCCCTGGTCCGGGCGGACAGGTTCAATTGCAATTCTATCATCAACACCAATTCAGTTGCCGCCTCCAGGGTTGAAGTAAGATGCAGCGGAGAGCAAAATATACCTTTAGGCGTGGAGGCTGGTGATGTAGACGGTGATGGTGGGCTTACCTTAAAGGATGTAGCGATGATCTTTAATATTTATCTCGGAAAGGTTAAGCCCGCCCCATGGCAAGAGAGGATAGGAGATTACAACCAAGATGGGGAGATTACCTCCTGCGATGCCTATCTCGTTTATCAGGTGGCCATAGGGCAGGAAGGAACTCAGGGTAGTACTCAGGTGGCCGCGGCTCCAGTTTTAAAGAAGGCTGTCACCTCAGACCTGAGGATATTCCTTTGGTCTGAAGAAGGAGTCACGCAACTGGATGATCCTTATTCGGTGGGGATAAAATTAAATCCAGGTTCAGGGATTAGATTTTTTGGGATAGAGGTGGCATATAATCCAGAGCTCTTGGAGTTTAAAGGGTTTGTCAAATCTATTTTAGCTAAGGACTTTGATCATTTTGGGGTTAATGAGATTTCTCCTGGTCTCCTTCGGATAGGGGGCATTGCCCTGGCCCAACCAGTGAGCGGAGGGGAAAACTATCTCACCAATCTCTTCTTTGTAACCCGAAAGGAAGGCTGCGGTGCTGTTGTCCTTACCCATCCGATGGACGACCTGGTCGGAGCCGAAGTTGGTCCTGAAGAGAGAATCAGGATAAAGAGAATTGTCAGACCCGTTGTCGGTCAGAATTATCCTAATCCCTTAAACCCGGAGACATGGATTCCATTTGAGTTATTCGAGGCATGCCGTGTAGAGATGAAGATTTATGCCCTTTCGGGGCAACTAATTCGTACCCTTGATCTGGGTGAAATGGAAGCGGGCTTCTACGAAACTCCAGAAAAGGCTGCCTATTGGGATGGCCGGGATGATGAAGGAATGAAGGCAGTCAGCGGTGTGTATCTTTATCAACTCAATGCCGGGGGATTTATCTCAACCAGGAAGATGGTTGTTTTAAAATAATTAAATTATGGCAATGGTCATCGTTTCGGCCACTCAAGTCGAAAATGGGAAATTAGGAAATGGGAAGTATCTTGACTTACTTCCTATTTCCCATTTCTTACTTCCTATTTTTAAATGGCCGAAACGATAAACAAGGCCGGGATGGTTCACTTTAGTGTGAAGCTTGCGGGTATGTGGATAACTGTTTGTAGTAGCAAAGCTTGCTTTGCTTGAGTAGGATTAGCAGAGCAAGCTCTGCGACTACAAGTTGCCCGGAAGAAATCACAGGAAAAACGATGAAAATGAACCGTCCCACAAGGCCAATTTTTTGAAGCTCAGATTATTGAGGCTTTCGTTAGCTAAAAGTATATTTTAAGGGCTATGGTAAGCTATAAGTATATAAAGACATTATATTATAAGAATAATATAAAGAGAAGTCAATAGTATCTGTTGATTTGCAAGGGAAAATGTGGTATAATAAAAAGAGTATTAGTGTGCGCTAACATATTATCCAGCCAGGACAGTTATACTCAACGCGGGTATAATCTGCGATTTTGTATCTTGTAAACTGCTGTCTGGTAGTCTGGTGAGTGGTGGCCTGGTATTTACCAGACTACCACTCACCAGACTACCAATTTTGAACTATGCCCAAAATCACTATTTCAGACCTCATTCCTGCCCAACAGGGCAACTATGTAACTCTTTGAGTAGAGCTGTCCTGCGCTGTTCCAGGAAAATTAGACATTAGATGGCAGCCCTGAACGACACAACCTGCAACGAATTAATATGTTAGCATTTCGGGGCCGCTGTTTTTGCCTCGGGGAAGAAGGGGACGGTTTACATAAGCCTTCTGATAATAGATAGTAACAAGCAAAATACCCCCCTCCATTCCTCCCATCCGATGACGACATTGTTAATATTTTTATTACAACTGATTGATTTTGGTAAGTTTACATAAACCGCCCCTTTGTCTCCTATGCTGGATAAACCGTCTTTTTTACAGGATTCAAGCGAAGCAAGACTGCTTTAAGCTGAGGAGCCTCAGTCTTTCCTAATCTTCCTCTTATTCATTTCTTAATCTATTCAAATCTCCATGAGAGAAATCACGTTTCCCGTGAATCAGTGTAAGAATTCGAACATCGTTAGGAAGTAATTCATAGATAAGCCGATATAATATTACCCCGCAACATTTGCGTTGTCCGCGAGAATGTTACGATTGCGG